>JADLBB010000042.1 GCA_020848055.1 Chloroflexota bacterium
AGCACGCCCTCGAGGCCGAGCAGGAACCGCTTGCGGTCGAGCCCCCCGGTGTAGCCGCCCAGTCCCCCGCCGGAGTGCAGGACGCGGTGACAGGGCACCACGATCGGGATCGGGTTCGAACCCAGCGCGTTGCCGGCCGCGCGGTACGCGTTGGGCGATCCAGCCTCGGCCGCGACATCGCGGTACGACGACACCGATCCGAACGGGATTCGCGCGGTGGCGCGCAGCACGCGGCCGGTGAAGCCGCGCACCAACCGCCAGTCGAGTGGCAGGTCGAACCCGTGGCGGCGGCCGGCGAAGTAGTCGTCGAGCTGGCGCCGGACCTCGTCGGTGCGGACTGGCGCCTCCAGGATCCGCGGCGAAACTCGCTCGGCGACCTCGGCCAGCTGCTCGTCGAGGCCCTCGTCGGGGTATGCCACGCGCAGCAGGCCGCGCGGCGTGACGAACACCATCAGCGGTCCCAGTGGCGAGTCCGCCATGGACCATGCCACGTCGAGCAGGCCGGCACCATCCGCCCGGCGCGCCAGCCTGACGTGGAATGCGTCGAGGTCCAGGGCGTCCGCCGGTACGTGGTGCAGGCGTCGCTCCAGCTCGTCGGTCACCTGGACACCTCCCGGCGCAACCGCCTCAGCCCGGCGCTGACGTTCTGGCGCGCGGCCTCCTCGCTGATGCCCATCCGCTCGCCGATATCGGCGTACGCCAGGTCGAGCACGAAGCGCTGTACGATCGCCGTTGCCTGCTTCGGTGGCAGCGCGCGTACCTCCCTCCAGATGCCGTCGTCGGCGGGCTCGTGAGCGTCGACGACGGGTTCGACGCCATCGAGGTCGGTCGTGGGACGGCGAGCGCGGCGGCGAGCCGCATCGGTCGCCTTGCGGCCGGCGATGGTGTACAGCCACGCGCGCAGGTTGTCGCCGTGCCTGAGTCCCGGATAGGCGCGAAGTGCTGCCATGAACGTCTCCTGCAGGCAATCCTCCGCCTCGGACGGCCCGACCAGTCCAGTGAGGAACCGGTGCAGCTCGCGCGCATGCGCGTCGATGAGCCGTTCGAACGGCGGCAGGTGCACGCTCTTTGAAACGCCACGCGCCACGATCGCGTGAGGTCAGGCCGCGGCCCGTCGCACGAAGTCGTCGATCGCCGCTGGATCGTCGGCCTCGACCACGGCCGCGCCGGCGCCCGATCCATCGTCCCCGACCCAACCGATGGTGATGCCGGGGTTCTGAGCGTTCGTGCCGTCCGGCGCGAATAGATGGGCCGAGCCGCTGACCTCGTCGGTGCGGGCGATGGCCCAATCATCGAACAGCGACCGCCGCGCCCGCCCGTCATCGATGGCGGCCGCCAGGGCCTCCAGGTCCAGCGACGGACACTCGCTGGCCACCTCCAGGATGACGTGTCGCAGGCTGATGCAACGGCTGTCGCCCCAGAAGGCGCGACGCAGGCCGCGGTCGAGTTCCTCCGAGGCCGTCAGCGACTGCAGCTTGGCAGCCTGCACCGCCTCCATCGGGGGCAGGGTGGTCACCGGCCAGGTCGTCTCGAGCGCGCTCCACGCCCGCCACCCCGCCCGCGGGGCCAGCGCCGCGGTGACCGGCCACTCCGCGTCGCGTCCCGCCTTCGGAGTGGCCTCGGAGTTGAACAGCTCGAGCGGAAAGGCATGGTGGTCGAACGCCACCCGACCCTCGAGGCCCAGGCGCCGCCGGGCGTCATGCAGCCGCCAGACGACCACGTGCGCCCACGGGCAACTCAGGTCCGACCAGACCGCGATCGTTCCGGGCGCGACACGCATCGGTCAGTCGAGCGTGAAGTAGTCGCCGCCGCTGTAGCGGCCGGTGCGCTCCTTGCGGATCTGCATCAGCACGTCGTTGAGCAGGCTCGAGGCACCGAAACGGTACAGGTCGGGCGTCATCCAGCGCGGGCCCAGCGTCTCGTACAGCGTGGTGAGGTACCCGATCGCCTCCTTGGCGGTTCGAATGCCGCCCGCTGACTTCATGCCCACCACGCGGCCGGTCTGGGCATGGAAGTCGCGGATGGCCTCGAGCATCACGAGCGTGACGGGCAGCGTGGCGGCCGGCTGGATCTTGCCGGTCGAGGTCTTGATGAAGTCGGCGCCTGCAGCCATGGCCAGCACCGATGCGCGCCGCACGTTGTCGTACGTCTCGAGCTCGCCGGTCTCCAGGATGACCTTCAGATGGGCATCGCCGCAGGTTTCGGCGACCGCCACGATCTCGTCGTAGACCGACGCGTAGTCGCCGGCCAGGAACGCGCCGCGGTCGATGACCATGTCTATCTCGTCGGCGCCGGCCTCGACGGCGGAGCGCACGTCCGCCAGCTTGATCTCGAGCGGCGCCTGGCCGGAGGGGAAGTAGGTCGCCACCGCGGCGACCTTCACGCCAGATCCGCGCAGGGCCTCGACCGCGGTGGGGATCATGTTGGGGTAGACGCACAGCGCGGCGACGTGCGGGATGGATGGATCGGTCGGGTCGGGGCGCCGGGCCTTGCCGGCCAGCGCGCGCACCTTGCCCGGGGTGTCCTTGCCCTCCAGGGTGGTGAGATCCATCATCCGGATCGCCATGTCGAGGGCCCACAGCTTCGACTCGCGCTTGATGGAGCGCTTGGCCAGCGATGCGGCGCGCTCCTCAACCCCGACGGCGTCCACCGCCGAAACGCGGGCAAGCAGCGAGCCGAGATGCCGGTGCTGCTTGCTGATCAGGTCGCGGCGCTGGTTGGCGCGCGCGGGCGTCGTGGCAGTCATCTATCAGCCATTGTACGGCCGATGGGTGGCGAATCCTCGATCCTCATCCGCTGCGGTCGCCTGCGATGAGCGCCGACGGGACGGTGCAGGCCATCTCGCCGCCCTCATCGGGCGGCTCTGCTGCCGGGGGCGCCGAACCGGGCCGGCCGGCACGCGGGGGCGGCCAGTAGCGCAGAAGCACCCGCCAGTGGGCACTCGATGGCGGAACGGTGCCGAAGATGCGCGAGTCGGTGCTGAAGGCCGGGTTGTCGCCACGCAGTACCAGGCCGCCGGGGCCGCGGCCGACGACGCGCTTGACGATCTCGCGCTCAGGCTCGCGAGGGTCGGCGGCGAGCACGATGTCGCCGATCCTCGCGGAGCGCCGGACGACGAGCAGCCGGTCGCCGTGTCGCAGCGTGGGCTCCATCGAGCGGCCGCGAACCTGGACCACGTCCAGCCGGCGCAGCGTCGCTCTCGCGGCCAGGACCACCGCCATCGCGACGACGAGCAGCGCCGTCGGCCTCATCGGTCAGCGAGTCAGGAAGGCCGTCCGCTGACGCGGGTCTTGGCCGGCCCACCGGTGGCCTTCCACATCTCATCGATCGAGTCGATCATGAGCAGGAGTTCCCTTGCGGCAGCTGCGTCCATCGACTGCTTGACCTTGCTGGCCTGCTTGGTGGCCTTCCAGAAGGTCTCGTGTATGCCCGGGTGGGCCTCCAGGTGCTCCGGCTTGAAGTAGTCGTGCCACAGCACGTCGAGGTGGTGCTTCACCAATTCGGCGCGCTCCTCCTTGACGTGGACGCAGCGAGCCCGGAACAGCTTGTCATCGCTGGCATCGTGCTTCTCGATGATGCGAAGGCAAGATTCGGCCTCGATGCGGGCCTGCTCAGGGTCGTAGATCCCGCACGGCAGGTCGCAATGGGCCTCCACGGAGCGGGGGTTGAGGATGGATGACAGGGTGCGCATCGGTCTCCTTTCGGGGCGACAGGGATTCTTGGGAATCTCAGAGGACGCAATTCTAGGCCGGAAGGCGCCCCGCCACAGCCGGCCCCGGGTCTGCGCGCCGGGCGGCGGTCGGTATACTCGTCCGGCGCATTCGACGGCTGCGCGAACAGGGAGTGGTGGGATGGACTCGGCGACCGCGATCAGGGTCAGTCGCATCTTGCGACCGTCGGAATTGACCGATGAGGACCTGGAGCGATGGCGCGGGTTGCAGAGCGCCCATCCGGAACTCGATCGCCCGTTCTTCGCACCCGAGTGGCTGAACATCCTCGAGGGGGCATCCCACCAGGTCGAGGTCGCCGTCCTCGCCGACGACGACGGCGATCGCGGCTTCTTCCCGTTTCATCGCTCGGGCGCCGTCCTGCGTGCGCCGGGCATGCGGCTGTGCGACTTCCAGGGCTGGATCGGCGCGCCCGACCTGGCGGTCGTCCCCGAATCCCTCCTGAGGTCGGTGGGCGCACGAGTCTGGCGCTTCGACCACCTGCTGGCCCGCCAGGCGGCGGCGGCGAGGCACGGCTGGGAACGGCAAGGATCGCCCACGGCCGATCTCTCGTCTGGCTTCGACGCCTACCTCGCCCTGCACCGCTCGCGCGGTGCGAGATGGGTCTCCCAGATCCCGCACCATGCCCGCAGGCTGGAGCGCGACGCCGGATCGCTGCGCTTCGAGGTCTCCAGCATGGATCGCGGCGTCCTCGAACAGTTGCTCGCATGGAAGAAGACACAACGGCAACGAACGCACACCCTCGACCCGCTGGACGAGGCATGGGCACACCGCGCGGTGACCGCCTGCCTCGCGGTCGATGAGCCCGGATTCGGCGGACTCCTGTCGGCGCTGTACGCGGGTGACGACCTGGTTGCGGCTCACCTTGGCCTGCGATCTCACGGGACGCTGCACCTGTGGTTTCCTGCCTACAACACAGTCCACGAGCGCGCGTCACCCGGACTGATCCTCCTCTACCACCTGATGCGGGCCGCCGCCGAGCGCGGGATCCGAAGGGTCGATTTCGGCAAGGGGCCCGAACACTTCAAGACCAGTTGGTCGACCGGGGCCGAGGAGGTGGCCGAGGGCTTCGTGCATCGCGACCGCATCGGGACATTGGTCAACGGTGCGGCGTACGGTGCCCGCCGCTGGTTGCGCGCCACTGGCGTCGCTCGCCGGCTCCAGGAACCAAAGCGGCGCATCTTCAGCCTCGGCCGGCGCGTGCGGGGCACGCTTGGTCCGGCTAGGAACCCATGACGATACCGCCGTCCACGCCGAGCACCTGCCCGGTCACGTAGCGCGCCTCGTCGGAAGCGAAGTACACCGCCGCGGCCGCAACGTCGTCCACGGTGCCAACGTGCCCGAGCGGCGTCAGGCCCACGAGGGCCTCGGTGGCGGCCTCGGGCAGGCCGGCGGTCAGATCGGTCGTGATCAGGCCGGGCGCGATGGCGTTGCAGGTGATGCCACGGCTGGCCAGTTCACGCGCGGTCGTCTTGGTCAGGCCGATGAGCCCGGCCTTGGCCGCCGCGTAGTTGGCCTGGCCCGGATTGCCCATGCGGCCCGCGGCCGAACTCATGTTGATGATGCGGCCGGAGCGTGCCTTCATCATCGGCCGGCTGACGGCGCGCGTCATCCAGAACGGCCCTGACAGGTTGGTGTCGATGACAGCGTCCCACTCGTCGGCGTCCATGCGCATCAACAGGTTGTCGCGCGTGATGCCGGCGTTGTTGACCAGGATGTCGATGCTGCCGAGCGCATCGAGCGCGGCCCTGACGATCGCCTCGCACGCCTCGCGGCCCGCGGCGGTATCGCCCTGGATGGTCACGGCCCTACGCCCGAGCGAGGTGATGCGGCTGGCAACCTCGTCGGCAGCAGCGGCATTGCCACGGTAGTTGACGGCCACGTCCGCACCCTGGCCGGCCAGGGCCAGTGCGATGGCGCGTCCGAGGCCGCGGGAGCCACCGGTGACGAGGGCAGCCTTGCCAGTCAGGTCGAACATCAGACGGCCGCCCCGGCCAGGCTCTGCTGCGGGCGCCCCATGCGCGTCTGCTCGCCCGGCGCGAGGAGGGCGCGAGCCGGGTCCGCCGTCCACTCGATCACGGCACCACCAGCGGTGTAGCCGCCGCCGAAGGCGACCATCAGGACGCGGTCGCCGGGGTGAACGCGGCCGCTGCCGACCGCCTCGACCAGCGCCATCGGCACCGATGCGGCGCTGGTGTTGCCGTACTTGGCGATGTTGACGAACGTCTTGTCATCGGGGATGCCGAACTGGCGCTGCACGCTGTTGATGATGCGCAGGTTGGCCTGGTGGAACACGAACTGGTCGATGTCGTCGACCGTCAGGCCCGCGTTTCGCAGCGCGGCCAGGGCCGACTCGCCCATCTGGCGGGTGGCGTACTTGTAGACCTCGCTGCCAAGCATCCTGATCTTGTGCTGGCGGGCCTCGACCGTCTCGACCGATGCCGGGCGCACGGTTCCGCCGGCCGGCACGATGATCGCCTCGCACCCGGTGCCGTCGCTGAACAGGTCAACGCCCAACAGGCCACCATGCTGGTCTGAGGCCTGGAGCAGCACTGCGCCGGCGCCGTCGCCGAACAGCACGCACGTGCTGCGATCGGTCCAGTCCAGGAAGCGGCTCAGGATCTCGACGCCGATGACCAGGACGTTGCGATACATCCCGCTGGCTAGGAAACTGGAGCCGGTGGCGTAGGCGTACAGGAACCCCGAGCAGGCCGCCTGCAGATCGAACCCGGCGGCGTGTCGGGCGCCCAGCGCGCTCGCCACCGTGACGCTTGTGGCGGGCAACGGGTAGTCCGGCGTGCAGGTGGCCACTATCACCAGGTCTAGTTCGGCCGGGTCGAGCCCGGCCACGGCCAGCGCGTCGCGCGCGGCGTTGACCGACATCGACGTGGTCGTCTCGTCGTCGGCCGCGATGCGCCGCTCCCGGATGCCGGTCCTGGTCACGATCCACTCGTCGTTGGTGTCGACCAACTCCGCCAGGTCATCGTTGGTCATCACGCGGCTGGGCGCGTACATCCCCCAGCCGGTGATCAATGCGTTGGTCATGTGGGTGCTCCTTGGGGCGGGCGTGGCGTCATCGTGGATCGACCTCGAGCAGAGGTTGCTTGCGCTTCACGAGCGTGCCGCTCTCCACCAGAACCTGCACGATCCGGCCCGAGACGTCCGATTTGATCTCGTTGAACAGCTTCATCGCCTCGATCAGGCCGATGACCTGACCGTTGGCGACCTCGTCCCCCTCGTTGACGTATGGCCTGGCACCCGGCGACGGGGCCGGGTACCACACGCCGGTCAGCGGAGCGCCGACGAACCGCATGCCGGGCGCTGGCTCCCCGAACGGCGTGAGGCCATCGCTGGTCGGGCCCTTCACGGCGGGCGTCTCCGCCGCCGCTATCACGGACGCCGCGGCGACCGAGGCGACCTGCAGCGCGCGCGGGCGCGCCAGCCGGACTGACAGGTCGCCGACCGTCAGTTCCAGTTCGTCCAGGCCCGCGGCCTCGAGCGCGGGCGCGAGCCGGTCGACGGCCTGCAGGATGGGATCGTCGCTCATGACCGGTCGTAGCGACCGAGGACGAGGGTCGCGTTGTGACCGCCGAACCCGAAGCTGTTGCTCATCGCCACCGATACCTCGGCACGGCGCGCCTCGTGCGGGACGTAGTCGAGGTCGCACTCCGGATCGGGGAACTCCAGGTTGATCGTGGGCGGCAGGATGCCGCTGTTCATGGCCTTGATGGTGGCGATGGCCTCGATGCCCCCGCCGGCGCCCATCAGGTGGCCGGTCATCGACTTGGTGCTCGAGACCGGCAGACGGTAGGCGCGCTCGCCGAACACGGTCTTGATCGCCGCGGTCTCCGACGAGTCGTTGGGCGGGGTGGAGGTCCCGTGGGCGTTGATGTAGCCGATATCGTCGGCCGTCAGCCCCGCGTCGGCGATGGCGATGCGCATCGACTGCACCGCCCCTCGGCCGCCGGGGGCCGGCAGGGTGATGTGGGACGCGTCGTCGGTCGCGCCGTAGCCGAGGACCTCGGCATGGATGGCCGCCCCGCGGGCTCGGGCGTGGTCGAGCGCCTCCAGCACCAGGATCCCGGCGCCGTCGCCCATCACGAAGCCGTCGCGGTCCGCGTCGAACGGCCGCGAGGCCCTCTGCGGGTCGTCGTTGCGCTTGGTGGACAGCGCGCGCATGGCGCTGAACGCGCCGACCGGGATCTCGCCGATGCCGGCCTCGGCGCCGCCGGCGATCATGACGTCGGCATCACCGCGGCGGATGATGTTGAGCGAGTCGCCGATGGCGTGGTTCGCGCTCGAGCAGGCGCTCACGGTCGCGTAGTTGGGACCGCGCACGTTGGCGTAGATCGCCACGTAGCCGGCGGCCATGTCCGGGATCATGGCCGTGACCAGGAACGGCCCCACGCGTTCCACGCCCAGCTCGTTGGCCTCCAGGATGTCGCGGATCATGGTGTTGATGCCGCCGATGCCGGAGCCGATGATCGCCCCGGTGCGCCACGCCAGGTCCTCGTCGGCCAGCGGCAGTTCGAAGCCGGCGTCCGTCATGGCCTCGGTCACCGCTGCCCAGGCGTAGTGGACGTAGCGGTCGTTCCGCCGCACCTCCTTGCGCGGCATGATCGCGTCGGCGTCGAAGCCCTTTATCTCGCCGGCGATCTTGGCCGCGGTGCGCGAGGGATCGAACAGGGTGATGGGACCGATGCCGCTGCGACCGTTGACGAGCGAGTCCCAGTAACTGGCAACATCGTTGCCGATCGGGGTCAGCGCGCCCATGCCGGTCACGACGACCCGGCGCTCTCCGTCACGCATCGGTCGGGCCTCCGTCCAACCCCAGGTCACGCGGGATGATGACCGAGATGATCGCATCCACGGCGACCTCGCCATCCACCGTGGCGACCGCGTGCAGGCGCCCGAACATGTCGCGCAGCCTGACGACCGTCGCCTCCAGCCGCAGCACCTCGCCCGGGGTGACCATGCGTTTGAAGCGGCATTCGTCGATGCCGGCGAACAGGCCGAGCCGACCGCGGTACTGCGGCAGCGTGCCAATCGCGATGCCGCAGGCCTGGGCCAGCGCCTCGACCACCAGGACGCCGGGCATGATGGGTCGACCGGGGAAGTGGCCGGTGAACTGCGGCTCGTTGGCGGTGACCGCCTTGAGCGCCACCACCCGCTTGCCGGGCTCAAGTTCGACGACGCGGTCGACCAGCAGGAACGGAAAGCGGTGCGGCAGGATGCGCATGATGTCGGCTGCCTCGAGCGGCATCGTCAGGGTGGCGGTGTCGGGCGAATCGGTCGTCATCGGTCTGTTGCTCTCGTACTCCTAGGCTCCCACGAACGCGCCCGCTCCGACGCGGTCCAGCAGGTTGGTGCTGACACGTGCCTGCAGGAACGCGTCATTGTCAACGATGGCGCGGTGGAACACGATATTGGTGCGCAGGCCGCCCACCTCGAACTCGGCCAGCGCACGCCGGGAACGCGCCAAAGCCACGTCGCGCGTCTCGCCCCACACGATGAGCTTGGCAAGCAGGCTGTCGTAGTAGGGCGGCACCTCGTAGCCGGGGTACAGGTGGGTGTCAACGCGCACGCCCGGGCCACCGGGCAGGTTGAGCGAATCGACCGCGCCGGCCTGCGGCGCGAAGTTATCGGACGGGTCCTCGGCATTGACGCGGAACTCGATGGCGTGGCCGCGGATCGATATCTCGCCCTGGCGCAGGCTGAGCCGCTCGCCGGATGCGACCCGGATCTGTTCGGCGATGAGGTCGACGCCGGTGAGCATCTCGGTGACCGGGTGCTCCACCTGGATCCGGCAGTTGATCTCGATGAAGTAGAAGTTCCCGTCGCCATCCAGCAGGAACTCGAGCGTGCCGGCGCCCTCGTAGCCGGCGGCCACGACGCTGCGAATGGCCAGGTCGCGCAGTCGCTCGCGGGTGGGGTCGTCCATGGCCGGCGAGGGGCCCTCTTCGATGATCTTCTGGTGGCGGCGCTGCACGCTGCAGTCGCGCTCGCCCAAGTGCACGCCGTTGCCGTGCCGGTCAAGCATGACCTGCACCTCGACGTGTCGCGACTCCTCGATCCACTTCTCGAAGTAGATGCTGTCATCCCCGAACGCGGCCTGCGCCTCGCTGCGGGCCAGCGGCAGCGAGGTCTCCATCTCGCGCGGGCTGCGGACCAGCCGCATGCCGCGACCGCCCCCGCCGGCGGAGGGCTTGAGCAGGACCGGGTAGCCCGCCTCCGCCGCCTGGTCCAGCGCATCGGGCAGGTCGGTGACGATGCCGCGGCTGCCGGGCACGGTGGGCAGGCCGTTGGCGGCCAGCATGCGTCGAACGGCGTACTTGCTGGCGAATCGTTCAAGCACCTCGGGTCGCGGGCCGATGAACGTCAGGTCATGGGCGACGCACGCCTCGGCGAACGCGGCGTCCTCCGACAGGAAGCCATAGCCCGGATGCACCGCATCGGCGCCAGTGATCATCGCCGCGCTGATGAGTGCGGGCTGGTTCAGGTAGCTGCGGCGCGCCTCCGCCGGACCGATGCAGATGGCCTCGTCGGCGAGGCGCACGGCAAGCGACTCGCGGTCCGCCTCGCTGAAGGCGACCACCGCCGGCAGTCCGAGGTCGCGGCAGGCGCGCAGGATGCGCACGGCGATCTCGCCCCGGTTGGCGATCAGGACCTTGCTGACCATCAGGCCGGCGCCTCCACCGGCACGCCCAGCAGGTCCACGGCGGCGGCCAGGCTGGAGGCATCGTTCACCGCAGCGGTCCCCACCGCCGGAGCGATGCGGCGAACCATGCCCACCAGCGCGGCGCCCGACCCGCATTCGACCATCGTGTCCACGCCGGAGCCGACCATGCGCTCGACGCTGCGCACCCACTCTACCGGCGAGCGCACCTGTTCGGCCAGGAGCTCCCTGATCCGCGCGGCGTCGGTCACCGGCTCGGCGGTCACGTTGCTGATCACCGGGATGACGGCATCCCGCCAGGCCTCGTGCTCGAATGCCAGCGCCAGTCCGCCAGCCACCCCGTCCATCAGCGGCGAATGGAACGCGCCCGACACCGGCAGCGCGATCACGCGACGAGCGCCGGCGGCCAGCAGCGCGGGCTCGGCCGCCCCAAGGGCGGACAGGCGGCCGGAAATGACGACCTGGCCGGGCGCGTTGTCATTGGCCACCACCAGGTCCGTCGGCGGCGCGGTGGCGGCCACAACGGAGGCCACGATGTCGCGTCCGAGCCCGATGACGGCCGCCATGCCACCGGCGGTATCGGTGTCTCCAGCCCCGGCTGCGGTGGCCATGAGCTCTGCGCGCCGAGCCACCAGCCGCAGTGCGGCGTCGAGGTCCAGCACCCCCGCGGCAACCAGTGCCGCGTACTCGCCGACCGAGTGGCCCGCCACCACCGACGGTGCGGCGACGCCGGTGGCCATGAGCGCCCGGAAGGCGGCGACGCCGGTGGCAACCAGGCACGGCTGGGTCTGGCGCGTGTCGTCCAGGACGGCACGCGGACCGTTCCAGCACGCGTCGGACACCGACCAGCCCAGGGTCGCGTCGGCGGTTGCGTAGACGGCAGCGGCGGCCGTGGACGACTCCGCCAGGGACCGGCCCATGCCGACCACCTGCGAGCCCTGCGGGCTGAACAGGACCGCGTGGCTCATTGGCCGCTTCCCGATGCCGCGAGCTCGACCACGACCTGCCCGTATTCAACCGCCTCGCCGCTCTCCGCCACGAGGTTGCTCACGGTTCCGGCGCGCGGCGCGCGAACGTCGTGACGGACCCCGAGCATCTCGACATGGCCGAGCGCGTCTCCCTTGGCCACCTCGAGGCCGGGGCCCAGCCCGTCGGCGTACACGAAGAATCCGACCGCCGGCGAGGCCACCGCGATTGCCGCGGGCGGGCCGTCCTCGGCAACCGGCTCCTCCAACGCGCCCAGGGCAGTGACCGCCGCCGGAGCGGCGGCATCGGACGCGGCCGCCGGTCGTGGCGCCGGCGTCCCGTCGCCAATGGCAACCCGCAGGCGGAGGTCGCCGCGCGCGACCTCGATCTCGCCCAGGCCGTGGCGTCGCAGGCGCTCGCTGAGCTGCGGAACGAGATGGTCGGCCACGGACGCTACCGCATCGAGGGCGTCGGGTTTGTCGTTCATGCGCCTCCCTCGGTCTCGTCGTCATCACCGCTGGGCCACACGTCGCTCCAGCGCGGCCGGCGCGGCACGCCCTGCAGACGCAGGATGCGTCCGATCCGGTGGCGAAGCGATGGCGCCTCGGGCGCGCGCGCGCCGCTCGCACCGGTTTCCAGGAAGGCACCCATGCCCCGCAGCCGAGCATAGCGGGTCGCCAGCAGATCGGTCGTGTCGCGGGCCGCGAGTGCCCGCAGCGTGGTGCGCAACGCGCCGGCGATGGTTCGAGCGGTGGCGGCCGGGTCGGTGTGCGCCCCCTCGCCCGGCTCGGCGATCACCTCGTCGACTATCCCCAGGTCAACCTGGTCGGCAGCGGTCATGCGCATGGCGGCGGCGGCCGTGCGCGCCTCGTCCCGCGAGCGCCACAGGATCGACGACGCGCCCTCCGGGCTGATGACCGAGTACACCGCGTTCTCGAGAGCCAGCACCACGTCGCCGACGCCGATGGCCAGCGCCCCGCCCGATCCCCCCTCGCCGAGCACAATCACCACGATCGGGACCTGCAGCCCGGTCATGAGCTTGACGCTCGACGCGATGGCCTCCGCCTGCCCGCGCTCCTCGGCCGCCGGGCCCGGGAAGGCGCCGGCCGTGTCGAGGAAGGTGATGATCGGCATGCCGAGCTTATCGGCCAGCTGCATCAGGCGCTGGGCCTTGCGGAAGCCCTCGGGGTGCGGCGAGCCAAAGTTGCGCCGGATGTTCGAATCGGTGTCGGTGCCCTTCTGATGCCCGACCAGCATGACGGCGCGACCGTCGAGCAGCGCCGGCCCGCCAACGATGGCGGGGTCGTCGCCGAAGGCGCGATCACCGTGCAGCTCCATGAAGTCCTCGAAGATGAGCGGCACCAGGTCCAGCATCCGCGGGCGCTGCGGGTGTCGGGCGACCTGCACGCTGTGCCATGCCGCCTCGATGGCCTCGGCGTCCCGGGCCGGGGTCGCGACCGGCGTCTCGGTCATGGCCTTCGCTCCCGGCCGGAGGTGACCGACCCGCGCGAGGCCCCGTCGCCGTTGTCCCTGGCCGGTGGCACACCTGGATCGACGTCGATGCCGATCGACTCGCTGACCGCTCCGCCGAGGCGCTCCGCCAGCGTCGAGAGCGTGCCGATCGGGCCGCGAGCGTGCTCGCCGGCCGCGGAGGGCGAGTCGTCCGCGGCCGGAACCGGCAGGAGTCGCAGCAGCCGGCCGAGGGTCGCGCGCAGCTCTCCGCGCGGGACGACCGCGTCGACCAGGCCGTGAGCCAGCAGGAACTCGGCGGTCTGGAACCCTTCGGGCAACTCCTCGCCCACGGTGTCGGAGGCCACGCGGGCGCCCGCGAAGCCGATGAGCGCACCCGGCTCGGCGAGCACCACATCGCCGACGCTGGCGAAGCTGGCCAGCACGCCGCCGGTCGTCGGGTCGGTCAGGACCGCGATGAACGGGACGCCGGCGTGATCCAGCCGCACCAGCGGCGCCGTCGTCTTGGCCAGTTGCATCAGCGACAGGGTGCCCTCCTGCATGCGAGCGCCTCCCGAGGCGCTGACCACGATGGCCGGGATGCGCTCGATCAGCGCGGCCTCGAAGCAGCGGGCCAGCTTCTCACCCACCACGCTGCCCATGCTGCCGCCCATGAACCGGAAGTCGAAGATGGCCAGAGCCACGCGCTGATGCTCGATCCGCCCGATGCCCCACACCAGCGCGTCGCGCAGGCCGGTCTTGATGCGCGCGGCCTCCAGCCGGTCCGGGTAGGGCCGATCATCGACGAACCCGAGCGGGTCCAGCGCCTCGAGCCCGTGGTCGCGCTCCTCGAACGAGCCGGGATCGACCAGCATGTCGATCCGCTCCCCGGCCGACATGCGGAAGTGATGCCCGCACGACGGGCACAACCTCAGGTTGCGCTCGAGCTGGCGGTTGAAGACCTGCGCCTCGCACCTGGGGCACTTGGTCCAGGCGTCCGACGGTCCGGCCCGGCGGCTGAACGGGAACTTGATCGGCATGCGCTCTCAGCCTCGGCGTCCGACGAGCCGGTGCGCGCCGGTGCGCCTCGTGTTTCGCCACACCGCGAACGCCGTGACGCCCACGCCCACGGCCGATCCGACCGCGCCGGTCACGATCAGGCGCCCCGGGTGGCGCAGCACCCACGGGCCGCTTGCCGCGCCAACGGCCAGGCGCGTCCCGAGCCGTGCCTCGAATCGCGGGCTGACCAGCGCGCCGCGCAGCGCCTCGTGCAGCATGCGAGCTACCGCGACCATCGGTCGATCGGCGGCCGGCAGACCGGCGCCGGCGGCCGCGAGGCCGGGAGACGAGCCGAGCAGCACCTCGTCGATCGCGAGGTCGAGCCGTTCGGCCGTCGTGCGGGGTGAACTCATCACACTCGGGCTAACACCGCGGAGCCCGAGACGTTACACCGGCCGACGGCCGGCGTCGGAATCGAGCATGTCCGCCAGCGCGCGCAGCGCGCGATGCTGGAGCACCCGCACCGCACCCTCCGACCGGCCGAGCACGACGCCGATCTCCCTGGCCGACAGGCCGTCCACGAAGCGCAGGACGAGGACCTGGCGCCGATCCTCCGGCAACGAGGCCAGCGCCCGGCGCAGCCGGCGCGCCTGGTCGGCCTCGCCGACGGCTCCGGCCGGATCGGGCTCGATGCCGTGGTCGATCCGGCCATCGAGCTGATCGGCCTGGTGTCGCGCGCGCGCGCGCAGCTCGTTCGCCAGCTGGTTGTGAGCGATGCGGAACAGCCATGAGCGGAAGGAGGCACCGGTGTCGCGGAAACCATCGACCGCAGCCAATGCGGCCAGGAACGTGCGCTCGGTGACGTCCTCCGCGTCGTGATGGTCGCCCAGCAGGTGGAAGGCATAGCCGTACACGCGCTCGACGTAGCGGCGGTACAGGACGCCGAACGCTGCCCGGTCGCGCTGCGCCGCGATGACGTCCGGCAGGTCCGGGTCCGGCCCGCTGCCGGTGGTCCGGCGGAGCGGGATCACGACCCAGATGCCCCACGCAGCTCGACGACCTCGCCGCTGCTCAGCTCGCTCCGTCGACCGTCCCACTCGACGACCAGCTCCCCCTGCGCCCCCAGATCCACCGCCCGACCGGTGATCGTCTCCGTCTCGGTCGCCACGCGCACGGCCATCCCGACGGTGGCACAGCGCAGCCGGTAGCGCTCGAGCGGCCACTCACCACGCTCGACGCGTTCCATTTCGTCGGACAGGGCGTCCAGCAGTCGATCGAGCAGCGCCACCCGATCCACTGGACGCCGCGACACTTCGGCCAGCGAGGTCGATCGGTCTCGGATGTCGGCGGGCACGTCGGCGCCAACCCAATCGGTGTTCAGCCCCACACCGATGATCGCGCCGCACAGGCGGTCATCGGCGATGACGGTCTCGATCAGGATGCCCCCGAGCTTGCGCCCGCGCTCGTCGGTGACGTCGTTGGGCCACTTGAGGCGGACCACGGCCACCGGCTCGCAGGCGGCGGACACCGCCAGCGCCGCCGCCAGCGGCAGCACCCAGGCGTCGGCCGCGGCCAGCCGCGGCTGCAGCACGATGCTGGCCGCCAGGGAGCGGCCGGCCGGCGAGTGCCAGGAACGACCGCGCCGGCCCCGTCCCGCGGTCTGCTCATCGGCCACCACGACCAGCCCATCGGCATCCGGCTGCGCCAGCAACCCGCGAGCACGGTCGTTGGTCGAGCCGATCGAGGCATGGGCCTCGATGGCGCGCCCGAGCCGTCGGTCGGGCCTGGTCGCGCGCAGCCAGGTCGTGTCAGACTCCATCATCGGACGCACACGATAACCCCTCGCGGACGGAATGCCCACCGGCGTGCGCTACACTCGGCGGCGGCATGAGCCAGATCGTCGAAGCCCCGGTGAGTCCCAGGCCATCGACCGCCGAACGCGTGTTCAGTGGCATCCAGCCGTCGGGTGCCTCGCACCTGGGCAACTACCTGGGCGCCCAGGCCAACTACGTCGCCCTGCAGGACGAGTACGACACGATCTACGCCATCGTCGACTGGCACGCCCTGACCAGCGTGCACGACGGGGCTGAACTGCGGCAGCTGACCCACGACATGGTGCTGGACCTGCTGGCGGTGGGCCTGGACCCGGCCCGCTGCGCCCTCATCCGCCAGTCGGACTTTCCCGAGCACGCCGAGCTGGCCTGGATCTTCAACACCGTCACCCCGGTCAGCTGGGTCGAACGCACGCCCACCTACAAGGAAAAGCGCCAGCAGGGCCTCGAGAACTCGGTCGGCCTGCTCGACTACCCGATCCTGCAGGCAGCGGACATCGTCATCTACAAGGCCACCCGCGTGCCGGTCGGCCGCGACCAGGCCGCGCACCTCGAGCTGAGCCGCGAGGTCGTGCGCGCGTTCAACCGGCGCTACGGCGACGTCTTCCCCGAGCCGCAACCGGTCTTCACCGATGCCCCGACCGTGCTTGGCATCGACGGGTCGGCCAAGATGAGCAAGAGCGCCGGCAACACGATCCCGATCTTCGCCGATCCCGATGAGATCCGGCGCCTGGTCATGAGCATGGTCACCGACCCGCTGCGCATCAAGCGCACTGATCCCGGCCGGCCCGAGGTCTGCAACGTGTGCCAGCTGCACCGTTTCTTCGGCGGTGACTACCTCCAGATCCAGGACGGCGAGCGGACCGCGCGCACCGGCTGCGTGGACACCAAGGGCCTGCTGGCCGAGCGCATCATCGAGTTCTTCCGCCCGATGCGCGCCAGGCGCGCGGAGCTCGCCGCCGACCCAGCTGTTGTCGAGGATACGCTGGCCGCCGGCGCCGCCAGGGTCAGGCCCATCGTCGAGGCCACCATGTCCGAGGTGCGCGCGGCGGTCGGCGTCGGGCGCGTGGGCCGACCGCGGTGACCGGCGGACCGACATCCGGCGCGCCGGTCGGTCTCGGTCCGAGCGAAAGGCGCTGGCTGCTGATCTTCCTTGCGTTCGGCAGTGCCTATATCGGCCTGCTGCTGGCGGAGCGTCTGCTGAACATCCTGGGCGGCTTCGCCTCGATCGCCCTGATCGTGTTCCTGGCCTGGCTGCTGGCATTCGTCATGTCCCCGCTGGTCGCCTGGATCGAGGACAGGCTTCGGGCGCCGCGCGGCCCGGTGGTGGTGGTGACCTACCTCCTGGTGCTGGTGGTGTTCGGCTTCCTGCTGTTCTACACGGGCGCCGCGCTGACCCAGCAGGTCGGCGAGATGGCGGAGCGCTTCCCCGAGACCGAGGCCGCCATCCTGGCCACGCTGGCCGAGTGGGAGCGCAACCTGCAGATCGGCCGCCTGCAGCTTCCGCTGACCGACCTTTTCCGCGCCGCCCTCGACGGGCTCGAGGGACTTGGCAACGAGCTGCTGGGACAGGCCGAGGCGATCGCTGCCGTCACGATCGCGACCGTCGGCTCGCTGGTACTGATCATCGTCCTGTCGCTGTACATGCTGATGGATTCCCGGCGCATCCTGGCTCGGCTGCGCGCGGCGGTGCCACGCGGCCTGCGCGACGAGGCGGCCCTGTTCGAGCGCAGCACGGTACGGGCCTTCGGAGGCTTCCTGCGCGCCCAGCTGGTGCTCGCCGCGGTGCAGGGCGTGCTGGTGGCGGTGGTGGGCACCGCCTTCGGCATCCCGTACCTGTTCCTGTGGGGCACGATCAGCGTGCTGCTGATGCTGATCCCGTTCTTCGGGCCGCCCCTCGCGCTGCTGCCCCCAGTGGCCGGCGCGCTGCTGTTCGGCGGCGGTGGCGGGATCCCGGCGGCCGTCATCCTGGTGGCGGTGCAGACCGTCCTGGTCAACTGGCTGCAGCCCCGGCTGATGCGCGGCGCGCTCGGCCTGCATCCCATCCTGGTCCTGGTCGGCCTGCTGGTGGGGGCGCAGGTCGCCGGCGTGTGGGGCGCGCTGTTCGGCATCCCGGTCATCGCCGTGCTGTGGGTGTTCGTGACCTACCTGGGCTTCGGCGCCGTGCCCAATGCAGCGCTCCCCGCGGCCGAACGGCTGCCGGACGTGGACGAGCACGTCATGGTCTCGGTGGCGCGCGAACAGGTCGGGGATGAGACCCACCCGCACATCCACGTCACGCGGACGCGGCGCCCCGATGGGACCGAGCAGGTGGAATTGCGGACCGAGCCGCGACCGGCGAGTGACCTCGAGGGTTAGCCGGCGGCGGCTGCGATCGCGGCGTTGATCTCGTCCACGCGGTAGCAGGCGACGTAGTGCCGGTCGCCTCGCAGCTCGAGCGGCGGGTGCGGGTTGGTGCGGCACACCTCGGCGGCAAACGGACAGCGCTCGATGAAGCGGCACTCCGGAGGCGGGTTGACCGGCTTGCTCACCCCGCCCTTGATCTCGACCGCGGTCCGCTTCTGGGAGGGATCGGGCACCGGGACCGCCGAAAGCAGGGCGCGCGTGTACGGGTGCTGCGGCCTGCTCAAGATCTCCTCGGTGGGCCCGATCTCGACGATCTTGCCCAGGTACATGACCGCGATGCGGTCGCACATGTAGCGCGCCACGGCCAGGTCGTGGGTGATATACAGGTATGAAACCTGGAACTCGCGCGCCAGTCCGGCCATCAGTTCCATGACCGAGATCCGGATGCTGACGTCGAGCATGGAGGTCGGCTCATCGGCCACTATGAAGCTGGGGTTCATGACCAGGGCGCGCGCGACGGCCACGCGCTGGCGCTGGCCGCCAGACAGCTCGTGCGGATAGCGGAACAGGAAGTTCTCCGCGGGGGTCAGGCCCACCAGGCGCAGGAGCTCCAGGACGCGCTGCTCGCGCTCCGGCACGTTGCCGACCTTCTGGACCGCCAGCGGCTCGGACACCGTGTCGAAGATGGTGCGACGCGGGTTCATCGATTCGTACGGGTCCTGGAAGATCATCTGGACCCGGCGCCGGAACTCCTTGGTCTCCTTGCCCTTGATGTGCGCCACGTCCCGCTCGTAGTCGCGGTCGCGGAACATGATGCTGCCGCCGGTCGGCTCGAGCAGCTTGACCAACATGCGGCCGGTGGTTGACTTGCCGCAGCCCGACTCGCCCACCAGGCCGAGGCTCTCGCCGGGGGCGATCTCGAAACTGATGCCATCCACCGCGTGCACGAACTCGGTCGGCGCGCGGAACAGGCCGCGGGACACCGGGAAGTGCATCTGCAGGTCCACGATATCGAGCAGCGGCAACTCCGACGAAGGGGCGCTCGGCGCCATTGATCGATCGGCCACGGTCATCGCTGCAGGCCCTCCAGCTCGGGAACCTGGTCCCAGTGCCAGCAGGCAACCTTGTGCCCGCCGCCGATATCCTCGAGTGGCGGGTTCTCGACGGCGCAGCGCTCGGTGGCGAACGGACAGCGCGGGTGGAAGCGGCAGCCCGTCGGAGGATTCAGGAGATCGGGCGGCTCGCCCTGCAGGGGCGCCAGCTTGCGTCGCGGACCGGTGATCGAGGGCGTCGAGCGCAGGAGAAGGTAGGCGTAGGGGTGACGCGGTCGGGCGAAGACGTCCGCGGTCGGCCCATACTCGACCAGGTTGCCGGCGTACATGACGCCCAGCGAATCGGTCACCTCGGCGATGACGGCGATGTCGTGGCTGATGTACACGATCGACATGCCCAGGTCGGCCTGGATTCGCTTGAGCTCCTTGAGGATCTGGTCCTGGACGATGACGTCGAGGGCCGTCGTTGGCTCGTCGGCGATGATCAACTGCGGCCCGCACGACAGGGCCATCGCGATCACCGCGCGCTGGCGCATGCCGCCGGAGAACTCGTGCGGGTAGCGGTCGAGCATGTCGGCCGGCAGACCGACGGCCGCGAACAGCTTCTCCATGTGCGCGCGCTGCTCGGCGTAGGTCATGACGCCGCGGTAGTGCGTGTCGAGCGCCTCGCGAATCTGGTCACCGACGCGATAGACCGGGTTCCAGGAGTTCATGGCGCCCTGGAAGACCATGGCGATGTCCTTCCAGCGGCGCTGCCGCATCTCCTCGGCGCTGAGCCACAGCAGGTTCTCGCCGTTGAGCCTGATCTCGCCGGAGATGTGCTGGGCGTTCTGCGGCAGCAGGCGCAGCAACGACAGCGCGACGGAGGTCTTGCCGCAGCCCGACTCGCCCACCAGGCCGATGGCCTCGCCCTGGTGGAGGGTGAAGGTGACATTGTCGACGGCCGACACCGATCCGGCCTTGATCTTGTAGTGCATGACCAGCTGGTCGACTTCGAGCAGCGGCAGCGAGGGATCAACCTGGCGAGCTTCCAGGCTCAGTTGCGACAGTGTCATGCGGACCTCAGCGTGCTCACCGTGCGCGGAGGCGAGGGTTGATGACCTCGTCCATGCCGCGTCCGACCAGGAAGAACCCGAAGCACAGGAACGTCACGGCCAGGCCTGCCGGGAACAGCAGCCACCAGTAACTGGTGCCGCTGAGCAGGTAACCGTTGTTCTGGGCCGTGTTGATCATGATGCCCCAGGTCATGGGCACGTTGAGCAGGCCGAAGAAAGAAAGGGTGGCCTCGATGGCGATGGCCTCGGTCACGCCGAACATCATGTACAGGAAGCTCAGCGGCAGGACGTTCGGGATGATGTGGCGCAGGACGATGTGCCAGTGCGTGCCACCCGCCACCCGGGCCGCATCTATGTAGGACTTGACCTTCACCGACAGCGCCTGCGCCTTGAGCACGATGGCCACGCCGCCGAACCCTCCCAGCACTCCGATCATGAGTCCCAGCATGACCATGTTGATCTCGAACAGGGCGCTGACCAGGATGAGCACCGGCAGCAGCGGCATGAGCAGGATCAGGTCCGACAGGCGCATCAGCGATCCGTCGATGAAGCCGCCGAAGTAGGCCGCGATGGAGCCGACGGTGGTCGCGATCAGGACGGTGGTCAGCGCCGCCACAGCGCCGAGGAAGAACGCGGCGCGCGTGCTGTACAGCAACTGGGACAGGATGTCGCGACCCTGTGGATCGGTCCCGAGCAGGTGCGGGTTCGGCCCCTTCAGGCTCGGCGGCGCCGGCTGAACGGGGATCGTGACGGTCTGGCCGACCTTGACCGTCGGGTTGAGGCGCAGGCGCGCCTCCTGCAGGCTGATCTGGGTCGATGGATCGGTCGGCTCGCCCTCGACGATGACGAACTGGAGCTCCACGGCGCTGTAGCCGGTCACCGGGTCGTAGATCTTCGGATCCCACACGGTGGCCATCAGGATGGGGTGCGCTATGGCCATGCACGCGAACAGCAGGATGAGGCCCAGGCCGAACATGCCCATCTTGTTCTCGCGGAACAGGCCCCAGGTCTTTCCGAGCGAACGGCGCCACAGGGCAAGCCGAACCTTCCAGAGCGGCTGGTGAGCGAAGGCATCGCTGGCGGGCGAGCCGGCCGCGACAGCGCCCGTGGCGGCGCCGTGATCGGCGCCCTGATCCTTGGTCGTGGTCATGACTGCACCATCATGCGATTCGAATCCTGGGGTCCAGAACGGCGTACAGCACGTCGGCCACCAGGTGGCCGACCAGCGCCAGCACGCCGGTGATGGCCAGCGCGCCGACCGCCAGCGGAATATCCGAGACGTTGATCGCCTGCAGGAACAACAGTCCCATGCCCGGCCAGGAGAAGATCGTCTCGGTGACGATCCCGCCGCCGATGACGAACGACAACGCCAGCACCAGCGACGTGGCGACCGGCAGCATGGCGTTGCGCGCGGCGTGCCGGTCGCGAATGACGTTGTCGGGCAGGCCCTTGGCGCGTGCGGTGAGGATGTAGTCCTCCCCCAGCGTCTCGAGCATCGAGGCGCGGGTCAGCAGCATGATCGCGCCGAAGGCGACGAGGCCCAGCGTGATGACCGGCAGGATGGTGTGGTGCACGATGTCCCACGCGAACTTGGCGGCCGGATTGACGGCCCAGTAGCCCACGACCGCCGCAACGACCAGGAGGCCCAGCAGCATCGCCAGCCGCTCGCGCGTCACGAGGTCCTTCGCGACGCGCCCGATAACGATGCGCGCGATGCCGTAGGCCACCGACGCGATGACCACCGTCCAGATCAGCCGTCCGAAGATGTCGTTCGCCTCGAACGGAGCGCCCAGCCACAGCTCGGCGGTGATGAACCGCCCGATCGGGAACCATCCGAAGACGAAGCCGAACAGCCAGAGCATGACGATGGCGAACCAGGGGTAGAACACCGTCTGCAGAAACACGCCCGAAACGATGAGGAACTGCTCGGACCGGCCGCCACGCCGCCACGCGATCAGCTTGCCGGTCTTGAAGCCGAGCCAGAACGCGAACAGCGTCGAGGACAGGAACAGGACGAGCGTGCGAGGCAGGGCCTCGAGCAGCACCGCCGACACGTCCTTGGGGAACCGGCTGAAGCTGACTCCCATGTCGAAACGGAAGAAGAAGTTGGTGATGTAGGTGATGTACTGCTGCAACAGCGGCTGATCGAGCCCGAGCCGTGCCTTCAGCTCGAGGCGGACGGACATCGGGATGTCGGGATTGCCGATGAGGGTGTCGCTGATGTCGCCCGGCATCAGCTGCAACAGGAGCCACACGATGCTCAGGAAGACGACGAAGAGGATCACCATCTGCACGAGGCGGCCGATGAAGAACTTCAACATTGCCGGTGCGAATCCTCTCGTGAATTGACGGGATTCGGGGGTGGAGCGCGATTGGTTGGGGTGGAGGGGGCGGCCCAGGCGGACCGCCCCCTCGGTGTGCTAGATCCGGTTGTTCCCGCCTACTTGGCGGCCGTTACCGCCGACGGGTTGCCGTTGATGAACTGCAGCCCGGACAGGGTATCGGTGAACGGATACGCGACACGGTTGGAGTAGAACTCCAGGATGCCGGTATCGAACAGGGGAACGTGCGGCTTGTCCTTCGCGATGAGCTTCTCCATCTCCCACATCGCGTTGTACGCCTCTTCGATGGTCTGGGCCTTGTTGAACGTATCGGCCGCAGCGTCGAAGGCCGCGCTGGAGTACTTGGTGTTGTTCGAGTCCCCTGTCGTGCAGTAGAACGAGCAGTGGAACGTCGGGAACGCGGCCGAGCCGAGCGAGTAACCGAGGATGAACATGTCGTAATCCGCGGTGTACTCGTTCTTGTCATTGGTCGCGAACACGATGTCGATGATCTTGCCGAAGTCGGTCGGCACGGCCACCACGTCGATGCCCATGTCCTGGGCAACGCCGGCGATATACGCGGCCGCGGTGGCGCGCAGAGGATCGTACGAGGCGGTCGGGCTGATCAGGCGCAGAGTCCCGATCTTCTTGCCGTCAGGCCCGATGATCCCCGAGCCGGGGGTGAAGTTGCCGTCGGCGTCAATCGTCGGCGCCGTCTCCCAGGTGTACTTGCCCTCGGTCAGGAGGTCGAGCGCGGTCTTGCGGCGCGTGGCCGTATCGAGACCGGCATAGCCCTCGGTCGCGAGCTGGTCGGCGACTTCCTTGTTGTACCAGTTCACGTTGCCCTCGGGCAGGATGACGTACAACGGGAAGGCGACGCCCTGCAGCAGGTTGCCGGTGAGGAACTCCTTGTCGATCAGCGCGGTCAGCGCGTCACGGAAGTAGTGGTCGCTCATCGGCGCCCGGGAGTGGTTGAAGGCCAGGAACCGGAAGCCGTTCGTCGGGTTGACGATGGCGGTCAGGTCCTTGTTCTCCTTGACCTGGTCCTGGAAACCGCGCTGCATGCCGAGCGGGTTGAGGAGAAGGTCGACCTCGCCATTGGCGAGCGCCAGCACGGCGGCGTCCTGGCCACCGTACAGGGTGTACTGGAACGCGGTGGCGTACGGGCCCTCGGTCCAGGTCACGCCACCGGACGTGATCTCGGCACCCTTGTCGTAGTAGTTCGGGTTCGGGTCGCTGGCGGCGAAGCTGCCGGCCTGGCGATCCTTGAACATCGTGGCACCCAGCGACGGAGCCTCGGCGCCGGACGCGGCGAGCAGCACGGTGCGCGGGTCATCCTGGGTCAGGGCATCGGCGACGATGTCCTTCCAGTAGTGCTCCGGCATGATCGGGATCTGCGGCACGCCCGTGCCGGGACCCCAGACGGCCAGTCCGGGCTGCGAGTTATAAGTGACCTTGACGGTCAGGTCATCGGTGGCCTCGACGTTGTCGACGACGTCCTCGTCGGCGAAGTCCTGCCACGGACCGAGCAGCTCGACGCCGCCCTTGTCCTTGCTGACCACGGTGTGCCAGGTGAAGGCAACGTCGGCAGCGGTGACCGGCTCACCATCGGACCACAGCATGCCGCTGCGGAGCTTCATGGTGCCGATCCACTTGTCGCCTTCGGCCACCGTCGGCTGAAGGTCGCCGTCGGCCATGACCGGACCGAACTCGATGCCCGGCATGAACGTGCCGTACAGCGAACCGGTCATCGGGCTCAGGAAGTAGGCGTTCCAGACCGTGTTCTGCGAAGTATCGGCAGACGCCCACTGGTTGTCGGTCTCGACATCCTGGAAGATGCCCAGCTTGTAGGTGCCGAGGTCTCCGGTCGGGCCCTCGGACGCCGGCGGCTCGCTCGTGGGGGCCTGGGACGCCGGTGCCGATGCGACGGCGGACGGCGACGTGCCAGACGGACCGCACGCCGTCACCAACATGGCGACGACGGCGAAGAGCGCGCCCAGACGCAGCCAACGCGTCGTAGCACTCATCATTGCCATAGATACATCCCTGCTCTCATGGGTCTCCCTCTTGACTGAGTTCGCAGCGACGCACGGATGCCCGTGCTCGCACACTCGCGACCGCGGATTATAACCACACCTCACCAGTGGGTCCGCAAGTCCTTGATCGGCAGAAAGCGTCTCCTGTTGACCTACCTCCTGTGCAGATCGGATGACTGCCGAGGGCCGAACCCTAGCAGATGCGGCGGCCGCAGCGCTAGGGCTGATGCACGGTTCGCGGCAGGTGACACCGGGCTCGCCGGCCCTCAGACCGGCACCGCCTCGTTGGAGTCGACCGCATCGGCGCGGCCGTAGAGGGTCGTCTCGCGCGCCGCGGCGGTCAGCATCGGGTCGAGCATCTTCTGCATGGCAAGCGTGTGCGTGCAGCCCCCGGCGGCGTCGAACAGGTGGCAATCACAGCGCAGCGCGTCGTCGCTGAGCGTCACGCGATGGGAGCCGTTGTCGCCGGCGAAGGTTGCCTGGAACGATTCGAACGTCACGCGATCGGGTTCGTGCGCGTAGCGCATGGCCTTCTCGATCTTGCCGCTCATGCTCGAATGCACGCGATACCTCCCTGGCGCCGATCCCGCGGCGCCCTACGTCAGATTGGGCTCGCCGGGTCGGGGTCAGAGGCCCTCGCGAGCCGCTGCTTCAGCATCGCCAACAGTGTAACCGGCGTGGGGTCGGTCTGGTAGAGGATGGCGAGATAGACGCTCACCAGGTCGCCGAGGGCCACAGCGTCCATCACGCGCGCCAGCCGGCTCGGACCGGAGGGCCTGATCTGCGAGCGGTTGGTCGCCCGCTCGCCGAGCAGCTCGGCGACCACGCGGTAACGCTCGGCGATCTCGGGCGGCTCGTCGGCGTCGCGCAGTTCGACGATGTACAGCGCGTCGGACAGCTCACGCGGGTTGAAGCTGCCCTCGATCGCGTTGTGGTTGGCCTCCGGCATGGCCTCCCAGGCTGCCCAGCCCTTGGCGTTCTCGTTGATCTGCGTCTTCCAGCGGTGGGCCACCGCAGCCATCGGCCCATGGCCGTAGACGACCCCGATGCGGCCGAACATCGACCACGCAAGCTGCTTGGCCGGGTTCGACGCGGTATCGATGGCGGGCCCGATGCGTTCGATCCGGGCCTCGAGCGCCGCGACGACCCCGGCCAGCGGGTCGGGGTTCGCGAGCAGCCCGACGCCCGACAGGAGCTCGTGCACCAGGCCCACGCCATAGCCGATGGCCGTGCGCGGCTGGCCGGCCAGCCGGTAGCGAAGTAGCGGCACCCCGGCTTCACCGGCCGCGGCCGCCAGCGATCCGCCAGTGGTGATTGCCACCAGCGGCAGGGCACGGGCCTGCGCGGCGGCGAAGCCCGACAGGGTCTCGGCCGTCTCCCCCGAGTGGCTGGCGGCCACCACCAGCGTGCGCTGACCGATGCCGGCGGGCAGGCCGTAGTCGCGGTGGACGATCAGCGGCACGCGCAGCCGGTCCGCCGCCGCCCCGGCCACCAGCTCGGCGCCGATGGCGGAGCCGCCCATGGCCAGCACCACCACCGCGTCCACGTCGCGGTGCCCCTCCCCCAGCGCGAGCGCCGCGGCCAAGCGCCGGGACTGCGCCAGCTGTCCGGGCATCGACGCGACCGCGCCGAGCATGTCCTGCGAGTCGATGCGGTGCAGGACGTCGGGATCGTCCAGTGAGATGGCCTCGTCGAACGGCGGCGGCCCGGTGGCCTCGTCGTCGTCGGCGGGATCGGGGCGGCCGGGTTCGTCGTCGGGGTTGCGATATCCGAAGAAGTCGCGCGCGTCCATCAGGCCCCGTGGCTGGGCCGCGGGTTCCCGGCGCCGGCCAGCCGGCGGCCCTCGTCCAGCAGCGCCTCCACGTCGGCCGGGCTGCGCGCCTCGACGTAGACGCGGAGCAGCGCCTCGGTGCCGCTGAAGCGGATCAGCAGCCACGAGCCGTCGGCACGGTGGTACTTGTATCCATCGCCGGTCTCAAGATCCTGGCGCCTGGAGACCTCCATGCCGGCGAGGCTGGTCGGAGTCTCGGCCGCGAGGCGCGCCAGCGTATCGGCCTTGACGTGGTCGTAGCCCTCGCGCGCGAAACGGATGTCGATGCGGTCGTAGTACGACGGCCCCGCCAGCGCCTGCAGTTCGGCGAGCACCTCGGACGCGCGCTTGCCCTTGGTCAGCCACAGGTCGAGCAGGAACAGCCCCGATGCCAGGCCGTCGCGCTCGGGGATGTGCATCCCGAACCCGAAGCCGCCTGACTCCTCGCCGCCGATGACGGCGTTCGTCTCGAGCATCTTGGGTCCCACGTACTTGAATCCGACGCCGGTCTCGTACGCCTGCGTCCCGTAGATCTCGGCCAGGCGCTTGACCATCGACGTGGTGGTGACGGTGTAGACCGCCGGGCCGACCTGGCCGCGCACGTCGAGCAGGTACCAGTACAGCAGCCCGAAGACCTGCAGCTGGTTGACGAACACGCCCTCCTCGGTGGCCATCCCGACGCGATCGGCGTCGCCGTCGAAGGCGATGCCGATGTCGCCGCCCCAGCGCGGGATCTCGGCCAGCCACTCGTCCACGTTGGGGCGGATCGGCTCTGGGTTGACGCCGCCGAAGAACGGGTTGCGCTCGGTGTGGATCTCGCGCATTGTCAGCCGGCCGCCGCCCAGCAGGCGCGTGTACCAACCCGCCCCGCAGCCGTACAGGTTCTCGACCAGCACCCGCCGTTCGGCGGCGCGGATGCGCTCGATGTCCACGATCGAGGCCAGCTGGTCGCGGAAGCGCGGGTACGGGTCGAACGTCTCGACCAGTCCGGCGGCGACGGCGTCGTCGTAGTCGCGGCGCGGCGGCACCTCGTCGTCGGGGTGGGTGTCCATGGTCGCCTCCATGGCGGCCAGCATCTCGGGCGCGGCGGCGCCGCCGGTATCGGCCTTGACCTTGAAGCCGTTATCGGTCCACGGGTTGTGACTGGCGGTGATGACGATCCCCGCGCCCGCGCCGAGCTCGCGCGTGAAATAGCTGCCGACCTGCGTCGGCACCGCCTCGGGCGGGATGAATGCGCGAATGTCATGGGCGGCCAGGACCTCGACGCAGGCGCGGGCGAAGAACTCGGACGCGAAGCGACGGTCGTGGCAGACGACGACGCCGCGATTGGCGGTGCCTGACTGCTGCAGGTACTCGGCCACGCCGCGGGCACAGCGTCGAACGTTGTGGAAGGTGTAGTCCTCGGCGATGGCGGCGCGCCAGCCATCGGTACCGAACTTGATCTTGCTCACCGGTGCCCCCGAGTGTAGCGGGCCGGACGGCCGCTCAACGCTCGAGCTCGCCGCTGCGCGGGTCGAGCACCTCGCGCACGCCGACGCCGACCAGGTAGAACGCCGCGCCCATCAGCGTGATGCCTGCGGTGCCGGCCAGCATGATCCACCACGGGATGGCTGCGATCCCGGCCAGCAGGTCCGACCAGGTGATGCCGTCGTAGACCATCATCCCGAAGCCCACGTCGTCTCCCACGGCGCTGCGGAAACTGAGGAAGCCCGCTGCAATGATCGCCCCGGTGGCGCCGATCATGGCCTGCACCGCGGCGTGCGAGTACAGGTGCGGCAGCACGTGGCGCGTCACGATCCAGCCACCGCCGCCTCCCGCCATGCGCGCGGCATCGAGGAACGGCCGCGCCACGACGGTCATGGCCGCGGCCCGCACCGTCGCGGTCGCCGGACCGAGTGCGTAGATCACGCCGAAGCTGAGCCCGACCTGCAGGGATCCGAACTCGTCGTTCGGCCTCCCGATGCCCAGCACGAAGACGGCCAGCATGGCCGGCAGCAGGATCATCGCGTCGCTCAGGTGGCTGACGAACCCGTCGAACCAGCCGCGCCGGTGGGCGGCGAACGAGCCGAGCAGCAGCGAGATGGCCATGATCGCCAGGCCCGCCGACAGCCCCACCACCAGGCTCGGGCCGGCGGCGTAGCCGAACATCGAGAACACGTCGTGCCCCAGCGAGCTGGTGCCCAGCCAGTGCGCCAGCGACGGGGCCGACGGATGCACCACCGTGGTGTCATACCCGTACAGCGGGTGGTAGATCGAGGCCTTCCTGGCCCACAGCGTGGCGTGCAGGATCGGCTGCGCCGCGATGACGGCGATGAAGAAGCCGCCTATGGCCAGCCCGGCGCGAACCTTGGCATTGCCGAGCATGGCCCGTCCCGCGCGCGGCCGGCGGCGCACCTCGATCACTGCCGGCGCCGCCAGCGCCGTCACGCGTGCCCCCGTCGCTGCCGCGGGTCCAGTGAGGCGATGGCCACGTCGATGACCAGCCGCAGCCCCACCACGATCAGGCCCAGCACGACAAGCACGCCCATGATGACCGGGACGTCCTGGAACTCGATGGCATTGAACAGGACCTTGGACAGGCCGGACATCTGGAGCTCGTACTCGACGATCATCATCCCGGCCAGCAGAGTCGGCAGCGTGGCGAACGAGCCGGCCAGCACGGGCGCGATGGCGTTGCGCGCGACGTGGCGGTCGCGCACGGCGCGGTCGGTCAGGCCCTTGGCGCGTGCCACGAGGACATAGTCCTCGGCGCGCTCGGCGTCCATGCCGGCCCGCATCATCATCATGACCTGCCCGAACCCCAGCAGCACGACCGCGCCCATCGCCAGCGCCGGCGTGCCGCGACCGGTGGTGGCCGTGATGTCCACGCGGTACAGCAGGTCGAGCGCGTACGGCCCCAGGCCGGCGGCCCAGATGCCGGTGCCGACGGCAACCAGCATCGTCGGAATGGCCAGGCCCTCGGCCCACGTCAACTGGTTGCGCCGCGCGTATGCGCGCACCACCAGCGCCACGGCCAGGGCGGCGATCAGCGACAGCGCCACCAGCCAGCGAACGTCGCCGGGCTCGAGCGCGCCGGGACGTCCGGCGACCGCGTCACGCCACAGTGCCAGGCTATCCGATGGCAGGCCCATGGCCGTGCGCAGGTCGAGGATCGGCTTGCGCAGGAATCTGACCAGCACGAACACCAGGAACGGAGGAAAGATCGTGACCGACAGCACGCCGATGGTCGAGATGGCCATCCCGCCGGCTGCGCCGCGTCGCCACGACCCCAGGCGCCCGAGGAGCTCGCCCGCCACCCAGGCCACCACGATGCCGGCCACGAACACCGTCAGGGTGACCGGCAACGCCTCGAGGACCAGGTCGCCCACCGGCGTGCCGGAGAACGAGGTGCCCAGGTCGCCACGTGCCAGGCCCGCCACGAAGCCGATGAACCGCTCCGGCAACGGCCGGTCCAGCCCGGCGGCCTGCAGGGCGGCGCGATAGGCGTCCGGTCCACCGATCTTGGCGAAGGTGGCCCAGCTGTACGGCACCCAGACCTGCATGAAGAAGAACAGCGCGGTGATGAACAGGGCCACGGTCACCAGCGCCCAGGCCAGGCTCCAGCCGAGGAACGTCACGAACCAGGGGATAACCGGTCGCCGCGCGCCGGCGCCGGCCTCGATCTCGAGAGTCGTCATGGGCGGGCCATCCGGACCCTCGGGCGAGGCGGAATAGAATCGGGTGCGATGGACAGCGCGCTCAGGTCAGTCTCCGTGCTGGCGATGGCATTCGTCGGCGTCGTGCTCCTCACGCTGGCGATGGCGACCCTGATCCTGCCCAGCACGTCGGGCGTGGTCAGTGGCGGTCCGTCGCCGGCCGGAGCCTCGCCGTCAGACGATACCCCATCGATCCCGACCGGGCGACCGACCGCCGAGGGCGGCACGCTCGCCGTCAGCGGCGACCGGGCCGGACCATTCCTGCTCGACCGCGTGGACGAGGACGGACGCTATTCGCTGCTGGGCAGCGATGGCCGGGTGGCGTTCGATGGCGACCCGGTGAGCGTGCCCCAGGTCGCATTCGAGGGCCTCAACTTCATCCTGGACCCCGGCGAGTGCTCGGTCGTCGCCGGCGAGCAGAATCCGGATGCCGGCGTGGCCTGGGCGGACGTCACCTGCGACGGCATCAGCGACGTGCGCGGCACCGCCACCATCTCGATCTCCGGGCGGGTCGGAGTGGCGATGGGGGTGCTGGGCGTGGTCGGCAACCTCCCGACGGTCGGTGGTTCGGTCACGTTCGGGGACCGGACCATGGAGGCGACCATCGCGCGTTTCGTGGCCGTGCCCCGCCCAAGCTTGGCCGGGGACGACGACGCCATGCAGATCGGCGGCACCGATCCGTTCTGGAGCCTCTCGATCGGCTGGGACCCCGAGAGCGACCTGCTGGACCTGACCGGGGTCTCGTACGGAACCGAATCGCTCGACGCCCCGCCGGGCGCGTGCGACATCGGGCGCCGCGTGGTCGGACGCTACAGCCCGCGGCACGCGCTGGTGGAGGTCACGCTCGACTGCCCCAGCGTCGGGGTGCCCGGACTCGGCTCTGTGCCCATCCGCGGCACGGTCATGGTCGACCAGTTCAACGACTGAAGATCACGGGACCTCTGCGGCCGCGGTGGCTCGGTCGAGCTCGGCCTGCAGGCGGGCGAGCAGCGGGCGGATCGGCTCGCGCGGACCAACCGTGATGGCCTCACCCTCCACCACCTGCAGCCGGCAGAACGGCAGCGGCACGAGGTGTCGGTCCCAGCGGCGATTGAGCCGCACGGCCGGCGAGACGCGCACGGCCCACGGCAGCACCGGCAGTCCGGCCTGGCGGGCGACGATCACGGCCCCGGGCTTCGCCACGCGGTAGGGCCCCAGCGGGCCGTCGGGAGCGACCACCAGCGAGGCGCCCGCCCGCCCGAGGCTCGCCAGTTCGCGCGCCAGGCGGGTCGCCTCCGCCCGCTCGTCCTCCGCCGGCAGCTCGACCGATCCGGCATCGAGCGCGGCGAGCATGGACGTCATCACCCACCCGCGGAATGTCTGGGTGCTGAAGCTGACGTGGCGCGGCGCGCGGCGCAGGCGCCAGGCCGCAACGGCGGCCGCCAGGTTGTACTCGTGCCACATGGCCAGCACGACCTGGTCCTGGCTGGCCGATCCGGAGACGCGGCAGGTCGCCGCCACCAGCCTGACGTAGGCGGCCATCGCCCAGCCGACGATCACGGCCAGCGGACGCATCGGTCCGAGGCCCTTACAGGTACCGTTCGCCGGCCGTTCGGGCGATCTCGTCCAGCACGGGCTTGATGTCCTCGGCCCGCTCGCGACTGCAGACCAGCAGCGCGTCGGGCGTGTCCACGATGATGACGCCATCCAGCCCGACCGTCACGACCAGCCGGTCGCCGCCCTGGACCAGGACGTTGTGCGAGCCACGGTCGAGGTGCCGCCCGCTGGCCACCAGGTCCTTGCCCTGGGCGGCCGTCAGCGCCTCGAGCAGGGCGGACCAGGAGCCGATGTCGGACCAGCCCGCCTCGAGCGGCACGACCGCCATGCGGCCCTCGGCCGCGGCCGGTTCGGCAATGCCGACGTCGATCGAGATCGCGTCGAGCGGCTCACAGATGTCGCGCACGTCGCTCATCCAGCCCGGCGTGCGGTGCAGCGCCTCGATCCGGGTCAGCGCGCCGGCCAGCGCGGGCTGGAAGCGTTCGACGGCCTGGCGGAAGGCATACGTCCGCCAGGCGAAGATGCCCGAGTTCCACAGGTGCCCGCCCTCGTCGAGGTAGGCGGCCGCCGTAGCCCCGTCGGGCTTCTCGACGAAGCGATCAACGGCCGCCGCGGGGTCGTCGGGGTGCAGGCGCTCTCCGACCCGGATGTAGCCGTAGCCGGTGGCGGCGTGGGTCGGAGCCACGCCGAGCGTCACCAGGTACCCGCGTTCGGCAACCCGGGCAGCAGCGCGCAGCGCGTCGGCGAAACGATCCTCGTCGGCCACGAAGTGATCAGCCGGCAGGATCAGGGCCACTTCGTCGGACTCGCGACGGGCCAGCACCGTGGCCAGGCCTGCGGCCACGGCCGTCGAGCGCGCCAGCGGCTCGCCCAGGACGTTGTCCGGCGGCAGTTGCGGCAGCTGGTCGCGCGTGGCGCGCACGTGGGCCGCCGAGGTGATGACGTAGATGTCATGCGGCTTGAGCAGGGAGCCCAGGCGCGACACGGTCTGCTGCAGAAGGCTCGTCTCGCCGGTCAGCGCCAACAACTGCTTGGGGGCTCCGCGTCGCGACAGCGGCCACAGGCGCGTTCCGGCCCCGCCGGCCATGACGATGGCGTACATCAGCCGCCGTCCACCTCGGCCTCCAGCCGCTCGCCCAGTTCGAGGGTGCGCCGGTACGCCGCCCACACCGCGTCGCTGAAGACGGTGCGGATGCCGCCCTTCTCCAGTTCGTAGATGGCAGCGGCGCTGGTGCCGCCAGGCGACGTCACCGCGTTTCGCAACTGGGCCGGATGCATGCCGGAGCGCGCCGCGTACTCGGCCGAGCCGATGAGCGTTTCGGCCACCAGGTCGTGGGCCAGCTCGCGCGGGAAGCCCAGGTGCACCCCGGCGTCGATCAGCGCCTCCATGACGGCGAACAGGTAGGTCGGACCGGTGCCGGACAGGGCGGTAGCCATGGCCACGAACGACTCGTCATCCACCTGGCGTTCCTCGCCGATGGCGCGCAGCACAGCGCGTGCCCGATCGCGCTGACGTGGCGTGCACTCGGGCGTCGCGCACCACACGCTCATGCCGCGTCGGATCTGGCTGGGCGTGTTCGGCATGGCGCGCACCACCGCGGGATGCGCCAGGCCGGTGGCCAGGCTGCGCAGCGTGGCGCCGGCGACGATCGACACGACGACCTGGTCGGCCGTCAGGCGCCCTCGCAGGTCGCGCATGACGCGGGCCACCATCTGCGGCTTGACGGCCAGCACGACGACGTCGGCGCCCGCCAACGCCTCGCGGTTGACCGCCACGGAGCGGATGCCGTGGCGCTCCTCCAGGCCCGCCCGCCGGTCGGCGCGCGGGTGCGAGGCGACGAGGTCGTCACCGGCCACGGCCCGATCTGCCAGCAGGCCGGAGATCATCGCCTCCGCCATGACCCCGGCCCCCACTATGCCGACCCGCATCGTCCGTCTCGCCAAGGCTCCGTCCTCAATGCTCCTCGTCCGGTCCCACCGCGATCTCGACTCCGAGCAGGGTGCGAGCCGCCTCGACCTCGCCGGACGCTGCCCCCGACCGCTCGAGCAGGTCGATCGCGGCACTCGCCAGGCGCCGGGCCTCGGTCACTCGACCGAGATCGAGGTGCGCCCGTCCGAGGCCGAGTGCCGCCAGCCCCTGCTCGTGCTCGGCGCCGATGTCCCGGGCCTCGTCGATCGCCTCGGCATAGTAGCGGCGCGCGCTCTCCGGGTCACCTGCGGCCACGCGCAGGTCGCCGATGCGGCGTGCCTGGCGGGTGGCCTCGAGCGCCATCTCGGCCTGCTCGTAGTGCCACAGTCCGCGATGGCCCCAGATGTCGGCGGCCCACCACTCGCGGTCCGATATCGAGCGGTCCATGGCGGCGACGGCGGCCGACGCGGCGCGGGGGTGGTCTCGGGCGCGCTCCGCCTCCAGGTAGGGGGCCGCGAGATCTCCCCGGCGCAGCGCCAGCGGAAGGTCGCGCAGCGCATCGGTCCGCTGCGGAGTCGTCACGACCAGCCCGCGAACCCGTGCGAGGATTCGGCCGGCGATGCCGGGCTCCGGCTCGCCCCAGGCGGGATGCGGCATTGGCCGCCTCAGCCCGCGGCGGCGCGCAGGTCGTCGACGCGGTCCGTCCGCTCCCATGGCAGGTCGAGGTCGGCTCTGCCGAAGTGCCCGTAGGCGGCGGTCGGCCGGTAGATCGGTCGCCGCAGGTCGAGGGCGCCGATGATCGCGCCGGGTCGCAGGTCGAAGCATGCGCCGATGACCTCGGCCAACCGCCGGTCCGGCAGCAGCCCCGTGCCAAACGTGTCGACGTTGATCGACAGCGGATGCGCCACGCCGATGGCGTACGCCAATTGCAGTTCGCAGCGGCGAGCCAGGCCGGCGGCCACGACGTTCTTGGCCACGTAGCGCGCCATGTAGGCACCGGACCGATCGACCTTGGTCGGGTCCTTGCCGCTGAACGATCCGCCGCCATGCCGCGCCGAGCCGCCGTAGGTGTCGACGATGATCTTGCGGCCCGAGAGGCCCGAATCGCCCATCGGCCCGCCGATGACGAAACGCCCGGTCGGGTTGACGTAATGGATCGTCCGCTCGTCGAGCAGCTCGGCCGGGATGGCGACCTCGACCACGTGCTCGCGGACCGCGGCGGCCAGTTCGTCCGCGCCGACGTCGGGATCGTGCTGCGTGCTGACCAGCACGGTGTGGACCCGCGCCGGCCGGCCATCGGGACCGTACTCGACGGTGACCTGGCTCTTGCCGTCGGGCCGGATGAACGGCAGCGTGCCGTCCTTGCGCACCTCGGCCAGGCGGCGTGCAACGCGGTGCGCCAGCATGATCGGCGCCGGCATGAGCTCATCGGTCTCATCGGTCGCGTAGCCGAACATCATGCCCTGGTCGCCGGCCCCGATGTCGTTGTCGTCGCGGGCGTGGTCAACGCCCTGCGCGATGTCCGGCGACTGGCCCTTGATCGCGGTCAGCGTGCCGCACGTCTCCCAGTCGAAGCCCAGGCGGCTGTCGTTGTAGCCGATGTCGCGCACGGTCGCGCGCACGAGCTCGAGCACGTCGACGTAGTGGCTCGTCGTCATCTCGCCCAGGACCATGACCAGGCCTGTCGTCGTGGCGACCTCGACCGCGCAGCGCGCGTTCGGGTCGTGGGCGAGGACGTCGTCCAGGACGGCATCGGCGACGGCGTCGCACAGCTTGTCCGGGTGGCCCTCGGTGACCGACTCCGAGGTGAACAGGTTGGGCGTCAGGAATTCAGGCATGGCTCACTTTCATGCTGCGATCGACCAGTGGGTAACGTGTTGCGGGCGGCGAAAAGTCAGAACGAACTCGGTTGCGCTTCATCATCCGCTGAGCACCTCGTCGATGACAAACACCTCCCGGCAGCGCTCGACCGCTTGCCTATCGGGCGTCACGGTACCCAGCGACGTCCGAATCTCACAATGCTGCGCCGCTTCGTCATCGAAGTGACCTCGCAGGCGCAAGTGCGATCCAGGCTCAACCGATCCGAACTCGAACTCCAGCGTTGGAGCCAACACGGCATAGATCCCTGGGACGTCATCGGTCATGGAGGCAGGGGGCCGAACGAGGAGCGAGATACCGTTCGCCGAACAATCGCTGAGCCATCCGCTGCCGGGCAGTGTGCTATCGCCACAGCCGCTCCCTCCCACGAATGGAGGCAAGAACCCTCCCAGCACGAGCGGCTGATTGCCGAAGCACGCAGGTCGAATTGCGGCATCCATTGCTGCGACGTCGACCAGCGTGGCCTCGCCTGGCAGGGGGCATGTAACTCCATCGACCACCTTTGGCGTTGGAGCGGCCATCGTCTGCGAAAGCGAGGCATCCCGCGAAGGGATCACGCATGCACCGGCGCCGACGATGAGCACAACGAGACTTCCCGCCTGTGCCCCCAAGCGACGCGCCCAGTGCTGGTCAATCCAGAAGCCCTCCCCTGACCGCGGTTGGCCTAGGTCCCCGATTCCCACGACTCGCTGTAGGCCTTCTGCTCGGGGGTCATCGGCTCGATGGCGATGCCCATGGATGTGAGCTTGAGGCGCGCGACCTCGCGGTCGATGTCCTCTGGCACGCCGTAGACCTTCGGCTCCAGCTCGTCGAGGTGAGATCTCATCCACTCCAGCCCGAGCGCCTGGTTGGCGAAGCTCATGTCCATGACCATGGCCGGGTGGCCCTCTGCCGCGCCGAGGTTGACGAGGCGCCCATCGGCCAGGACGTAGATGCGCCGGCCGTCGGACATGAGGTACTCGCGCGTGAACGGCCGCACCTCGCGCGACGAGGCCGCCTGTGACTCGAGCGCGCCGAGCTCGAACTCGTCGTTGAAGTGGCCGGCGTTGGCCAGGATCGCGCCGTCGCGCATCGTCGGGAAGTGCGGCGCCCCCCATACGTTGAGGTTGCCGGTGCCGCTGATGAAGACGTCGCCGATGCGGGCCGACTCGGCGGCGGTCATGACGCGGTAACCGTCCATCGCGGCCTCCAGGGCACGGATCGGGTCGACCTCGCACACCGCCACGTTGGCGCCCATGCCGTGGGCGCGCGAGGCGATCCCGCGCCCCACCCAGCCGTAGCCACCGACGACGACCGTCTTGCCGGCGAACAGGATGTTGGTGGCGCGCAGGATGCCGTCGATGGCGCTCTGCCCCGTGCCGTATCGGTTGTCGAACAGGTGCTTGGTCAGCGCCTCGTTCACGGCCACGACGGGGTACGCGAGCTTGCCGGCATTGGCCATGGCGCGCAGCCGGATGACGCCGGTCGTCGTCTCCTCGGTGCCGCCGGCCACGCCGTCGAGCAGGTCGCGCCGGTTCGTGTGCAGCTCGTTGACGAGGTCCGCGCCGTCGTCCATCGTGACCTGCGGCCGATAATCCAGCGCGGCACCGATGTGGCCGTAGTACGAGTCGCGGTCCTCTCCCTTGATGGCGTAGGTCGGAATGCCGAAATGGGTGACCAGCGAGGCGGCGACGTCGTCCTGGGTCGAAAGCGGGTTGGACGAGCACAGCACCGCATCGGCTCCACCCGCGGCCAGTGTGCGCATCAGGTTGGCGGTCTCGGCGGTCACGTGAAGACAGGCGCTGATGCGCCAGCCGTCGAGCGGCCGCTCGCGCTCGAAGCGCTCGCGGATGCCGGCCAGCACTGGCATCTGCCGGTCGGCCCATTCGATCTTCAGCCGGCCGGCATCGGCCAGTCCAAGGTCCGCGACGTCTGCGGTCCTCATTTCGGTTCGCGCGGCCATCCGATTCGCATTGCCTCTCGTAGCGGACG
>JADLBB010000043.1 GCA_020848055.1 Chloroflexota bacterium
ATCGTCCTCGCCGGGCTTGGGGCCATGCTGCCGTCAAGCGGCCTGCGGGCGCGCGACCTGGTCGGGCGTGCCTGGCTGATCGGGGCGGCCGCGGTCTCGATCGGGGCCGTCAACGTGCTGTTCGCCGCGGAGCAGGCCGGCCCGATCCTGGTGGAGGTCGGACCGATCCGCATCGGCGCCGAGACGCTGCTCAACGGCGTGGGGCTGGCGCTGCGACTGGTGGCGATCGCGGGGGCCGGGGTGCTGGCCACGGCCACCAGCCAGCCGACCGAGCTGGCCGATTCGCTCGTCGCCCAACTGCGGGTGTCGCCGCGCTTCGCGATCGGTGCGCTGGCCGGCCTGCGCCTGGTCCCGCTCATGGCGCGCGAGTGGCAGACGATCGCGATGGCGCGCCGGGCGCGAGGCGTGGATGCCGGTCGCAATCCGCTGGTTGCGGCCAGGCTGTTCGGCGCCCAGCTCCTGGCGCTCCTGGTGGGTGCGGTGCGGCGCGCCGGACGCATGGCGCTGGCCATGGACGCGCGCGGCTTCGGTGCCGCCGACTGCCGCACGAGCGCGCGCGTCATGCGCTTGCACGGCTCGGATTGGGCATTGATCGGCGGGGCGGCCATCTTGGCCGTCGTGGCCGTCGGGGTGAGCATGGCGCTCGGGACCTGGCGCCCGCTCATCGGCTGATGAGTTGGCCAGCGGGGGCCGCAATCGGCCCGGACGAGGCGGTTGCGATGGGTTCCAAACGGTGGGGGCCGCAATCGCCCAGGACCGGGCGATTGTGGGATCAGTCCGTCCGGAATCGTCCGGCCCCGAGCGTGGGCCCTTCCATCGGGGCGACCTTGAGGCGCACAATCGGCCCGCGTGGGGCGATTGCGTGTCGGCCGACCCACCCGGTGGGAACCGCGGTGGGAACCGGGATCTTCAGGGACTTCGCGGATCGGATGGGCCCTGGAACGGGTCGAGCCAGGTCGGCTCGAGCGACCCACCCACGTACCGACGCGGATCGAACGGGGCCAGCGACAGCGTTCGCGCAGCGCCGCCGTCGATCAGCTCGGCCATCAGCATCCCGAGCACCGGCGCGTACGGGTGGCCGTGGCCGGTCAGGCCGGCGGCGACGAAGGCGCCGGGCAGCGGCGTGCCATCGGCGGCGGGCAGGGGTCCGGCCATCGGCATCTCCAGGCTGGCGAAGTCCAGCAGGCCGGCCCAGCATCGGATGAAGCGCGCATCGGCCAGGCGCGGATGCAGGCGCGTCAGGAGCCGGGCCAGCAGCGGCGGCAGGGCCGGCCGCACGTCGATCGAATACGAGCCGATGCCCATTCCCTCGTCATGGGCGGTGAAGCCGCCGATCAGCACTTCGCCGGTCCGCATCTGGCGCCAGTACTCGTTGCACTGGTTGGTCTCGAAGCCGGGTGCGCCGATGCTGAACGGCAGCATCTCGGTCACGCACACCGTCTCGCGGATCGGCGTCAGGTTGGCGGCCAGGTGCGGCGCCAGCGCCGGCGTCCAGGCGTTCGTGGCGAGCAGCACGGTGCCCGCCGACACGTCTCCGGCGGTGGTGGACACGCCGGCCACCCGCCCGCCGGTGGCCAGCAGGCGCTCGACCCGGACGCCGGTCACCACCGTGCCGCCCATGTCGCGCACCGCCTCGAGCAGCCCGTAGCACAGGCGGAACGGGTTGAGCTTGGCGTCGCGCGGCGTCCACTTGGCGGCCACGACCTCATCGATCGCCATGTCCGGTGCCAGTTCGGCCAGCTCGGTCCGGCCGATGATGGAGACCTCCAGCCCTTCGGCCGATTGAAGCGCCGCCATGCGGCCGATGTGCTCGGCCTCGGCCTCGTCGAGTGCCAGGTCCAGCGAGCCGAAGCGGTCCCACTCCATGCCGCCGGGCAGCTCGGCGTCCCATGCCTCGAGCATGTCGAGCGACCGCATCGTGTAGTCCAGGATCGACCGCCCGCCGGCCGTCTTGACCAGCGCGGTGACGCGTGGGAAATGCCCGCCCAGGCCAGCCAGTGCCATGCCGGCGTTGCGCCCCGAGGCACCCGATGCCGGCACGTTGGCCTCGATCACCAGCGGCCGGTGGCCGGCCCGCGCCAGGTGCCAGGCGGCCGAGGCGCCGGTCATGCCGGCTCCCACCACGACGACGTCGGCCGCGTTGGGCAGCGCGCTGCGCGGGTCGGGCACGAACGCCACCGGCTCGGGTGGCGGGAAGAAGGTGTGGGCCATGGCTGCGCCCCGAGCGTACCATCGGTGACGTGCCACGCTCCGACGACCTGCGGTTCCGGGCCGGCGACTCGTCGCTGGCCGGCACGCTGACCCTGCCCGACGGCGACGGCCCGCATCCGTGGGTCGTGTTCGCGGGCAGCTGGCTGCCGCGCGGCCGCGACGGCGACTGGGACCGCGTGCGGCATCCCACCTGGTTCGCGCCGCCCCGCCCCGACGCCGGGACCGGGCTGCTCGCCCGCCTGGCCGAGGCCCTGGCCGGACGAGGCGTGGCGACCCTGCGCTACGACCCGCGTGGCTGCGGCGCGTCGGACGGCGCGTGGGAATCGACCGACCTGTTCACCCGCATCGACGACGCGCGGGACGCCATCGGCGCCATGCGCTCGCGCGACGAGCTGGACCTGCGGCGCTGCGCGATCGTCGGGCACGGCGAGGGTGGGGTGGTGGCGATCAGCGTCGCGATCGGCGATCCGGCACTCAGCGCGGTCGGGCTGATCGGCACGCCGGCGCGTTCCCTGCGCGACGTCGTGCGTCACGGCGTGACCGTTCGAGCCTGGACCCGGACCGACCTCGAGCACCCGGTGGTGGCCGCCCTGGACGCCGCCTCCGAATGGTTGATCGAGAGCGCCGAGCGGCGTGAGCGCGAGCTGCGCATCCGCATCGCGGGCGAGGCGGTGCGGCTCGGGCTGGCCGCGTTCGAGCAGGGGATCCACACCCCGGCCATGGCATTGGCCACGATGCTGCACCGCAACGTCGTCATCGCCCACGGCACGGCAGACGCCTGGGTGAGCCCCGACGAGTCCCGCCTGTTGGCCGCGCTGCTGCGCGAGGCTGGAGGGGCGCCGGACGTGCACGAGATCCCCGATGCCGGCCACCTCCTGGCGGAGGCGGACGACGAGGGTATCGGCGTGCTGGCGGAGGCGATCGCGGAGAGGATCGAGGCGCGTGAGCTGCCGCCGGTGCTGGTCGCCATCGAGCAGATGCGCGCCGACCCGATAGACTCCTAGCCATGAGCAGGCTCCAGGCCGGCGACCCGGCTCCCCAGTTCGAGATGAGCGCCGACGACGGCAGCACCGTGTCGAGCGACTCGCTCGCCGGCGAGCGGTACGTCCTGTACTTCTATCCGAAGGACGACACGCCCGGCTGCACGGCCCAGGCCTGCAGCCTGCGCGACAGCTGGTCGCGCGTGACCGATACGGGCGTCACCCTGTTCGGCGTGTCGCCCGACAGCGTTCGCAGCCACGTCAAGTTTCGCGCCAAGTACGCGTTGCCGTACCGGCTGCTGTCGGACGCGGGACACCAGGTGGCCGATGCGTTCGGGGTCTGGATCGCCAAGAAGTTCATGGGCCGCAGCTACCACGGCAATGAGCGCACGACCTTCGTCGTCGGGCCAGACGGCCGGATCGAGCATGTCCTCGCCGCCGTCAAGCCGGCCGAGCACCTCGACCAGCTGATGGAGGCACTGGCGGCATGAGCCAGGCCGGCCGGAGCGGCGGGACCGCGGTCGCCAGCGTGGTGGTCGTGATCATCGGCCTGCTGGTCGTCGTCGGGGTCATGGCCTTCGCCGCCGCACTGTGGTCGATCTGACCGATGCTCTGGACCGTGATCGTCGTCCTGCTGATGGCCTGGCTGCTCGGCCTGCTGGGCAGCATCGGCGGCAGCTACGTGCACCTGCTGCTGATCGCCGCGGCCGTCGTGCTGGTGGTGCAGCTGCTCCAGGGCCGGCGCGCCGCCTGACCCGTCCGACGTGGCCACGCCCGCCGACCGACTGCCGAGCCCGTCCCGCGTCCTGGCCGTCGCCGCCCATCCCGACGACATCGAGTTCGGGGCGGCCGGCACGATCGCTCGCTGGGTGGACGGCGGGGCGCGGGCGCGCTACCTGATCGTCACGCGCGGCGAGGTGGGTAGCGACGACCCGGCGGCCGACACCGCCGCGCTGGCGGCGCTGCGCGAGCGCGAGCAACGGGCCGCGGCCGCCGAGATCGGCGTCGAGGGCGTGGATTTCCTGGACGAGCCAGACGGCCAGGTAGAGCCATCGCTGCGGCTGCGCGAACTGGTCACGCGAGCCATCCGCACGTTCCAGCCCGAGATCGTGGTGACCCACGATCCGACGGTCCTGTTCGTCAACAACGAGTGGGTCAACCATCCCGACCATCGGGCCGTCGGCCAGGTGACCGTTGACGCCGTGTTCCCCACCGCGCGCGACCCGCTCAACTTCCGCCAGCATCTCGACCAGGGGCTCGACGCGTGGAAGGTGGCCGAGCTGTTCCTGTGGAGCACGAACGAGGCCAACCAGCTGGTGGACATCGGCACGACGCTCGACCGCAAGATCGCGGCGCTGGCGTGTCACGCCAGCCAGTTCCGCGCCTTCGACGACATCGCGCGCTGGGTCCGGCGTCGCAGCGAGGAACTGGGCGAACGGGCCGGCTACCGCGCGGCCGAGGGATTTCGCCGGGTGACGCTGGCCACGTGAGGTCCACCCGGGCGCCGCTGGGCGCACTGGCGCCGGCCGTGATCCTGGCAGCGACGCTGGCTGCCTGTGGGCCCCAAGCCCCCGAGCCGACGCCGCAGCCCACGACCTTCCCGGCAGCCGCGCCGGCCGTCACGGTCGCCATGGCCGAGAGCTACCTGCGGGCGTGGTCGGCCTCCGACTACGCCGCGATGTACGCCATGCTCGACCCCGACGTCCAGGCCCGCTACTCGTTCGAGCGATTCGCTGCCCTGCACGCGGACCTGGCCCAGATGGCGGTGGTCGGCAGCGTGGCCGGCGAGACGACCGGCGATCCGGTTCGCGTCGGCCTGCCGGCCGAGCCCCG
>JADLBB010000044.1 GCA_020848055.1 Chloroflexota bacterium
GCAGGGAGCGAAGCGTCCGAGGCTTATCCGCCTTCAGGACGATAAGTTGCCGGTAAGCATCCCACTGGTACTGTCCTCGGGTGCCCACCATCATGCGTGTCGGTCCGTATCGGTTCTTCTTCTGGAGCAAGGAGGAGGCCGAGCCACCTCACGTACACGTCGAATCTGGCGATGTCTATGCGAAGTTCTGGTTGGCGCCGATCGGGCCGGCGAGGAACGACGGCTATCATGCGAGGCAGCTTGGGCGAATCCGGGCACTGATCGAGCAACATCGCGAAGAGTTTCTGGAGCGCTGGCATGACCACTTCCACGGCGGCTAGAGCGGCTCGCGCCGCAAGCGTGCGGGTGGGCCGCGACTACTTGGAAGTCGCGCTTATCGATGGTCGCACGATTCGCGTGCCGCTCCGATGGTTCCCACGCCTGGCGGCCGCCAGCCAGGCTCAGCGTCGTCGATGGCGCCTTATTGGCCACGGGATTGGCATCCGGTGGGACGACGTGGATGAGGATATCTCGGTCCAGCAGCTTCTGACGACGTCGTGAGTCAGCTAGTCCGACCGCGGAGGAACTCCTGTGTCGCGCCATCCTGGGCGTACACGTAGCAGCCTTCGCCGGCGCGACGCGGGGTCAAACTCGACGGGCTGCCATTCGCCGAGGACGTGGAACGCGTGATGCCGGCACGCGGATTCCGGATGCTTCAGCCTACCGGCTGATGCCGGGCGCGCGGTTGACGGTGCGCTCTTCCTTCCCGGCCAGACGGCTGTTCCTGAGCGTGGCGGTGATCACGCCCCGGGCGGCGGCTCGCGGTTGTGGACCGTGAAGCCGGCGGCCTCCTCGATGGCGCTCTCTGAGATACCGAGCATTCCGGAGAGCCCGAACGCCTCGTCGATATCGGGCCAGTAGATGGCCGTGCCGAGGGCTGTGATCTGCCAGTTGGCTCGCTGCGCCGGAGTGGCACGCTCGAGTTCCGGGAACTCGGACAAGGGGACGCTGATCTCGCGGCCGTCCTCGAGCGTCGCGGTGATCCTGTCCTTGGACACGCGAACGTCAACCGCGATCGCGCGGCGTCTCAGCACGGCTTCAATCGAAGTAGTCATGCCACTTCTCCTCGAACTCTTCGGCATGTGCCTCGACGATGTCGTCTCCGTCAGCCGAAGACATACCAATATGTGTGCGAGTCGCTGATAACGGACAGGTAGACGTTGAGCGGGCGGCCGCTGGCCGCGGAGTTCTCACCCGGCCGGACGAGGACGGACCGGGTCATGCCACTGGGAAAATGGTCCGCGGGACTCGCATCGGCCTCGAAGTCCTCGCCCTCGAAACACCACAGGGCGACCCCGCCACCGATGTCGAAATTGATTTGTCGGAGCGGCCCGGCATAGGTGAGCGTGATCTCGTAGAAGTGGTCGCCTTCGCGCGAGATGGTTGCGCATTCGCCCGGAGCCGGTGCGGCCACGCGGACAGCCCGCACGCTGTAACCGGCGATCGTCAATGTGTCGCCCAGGGTCCCGTCGACCCGCTCTTCGGTCAGCAGCACCGGCTCGTCGTCATGAATCGGGACGGGAGTCGCCGTCGGGGCTGGGGCCACGGCGATCGGTGTCGGCTGGGCAGTCGGCCGTTGAAGTGTTGGCGTCGGCGCCGGGGTTGGCTCAGGTGTCGGTTCGAGGGTGGGGCGGGGCGTTGGCATCGGCGTTGGGATGGACGGCGCGGAGGCTTCGGCGACGACTGCATCGGCTGATTGCGCCGATGGTGGCGCGCCTGTGGCGCTCGTGCCGCCGCGCACCGCGATCGCCACGGCCATGGCAGCCACGACGCCAATGACTACGAACCAACTCGCGGCCTGACGACCCAACCTGTTCATCGTGCGCGGAGTATCGGTCACGCCGGCGCGCTGTCAACACGTTCCCGGCGACTGCGGCCGCGATGGCGCCGATACCACCCACATATGGTACTATGGGTGGCATGGAGAAGACGACCGTCTACCTGACCGCCGAGCTGAAGCAAGCGTTGCGGCGAGCGGCGCGGGCGACTGGCCTGAGCGAAGCGGAGCTGATCCGCGACGGGATCGGCATGGTCACCGGGGCGCATCGAGTCGCCGAGCCGAAGCTGCCGCTGTTCGAGAGCGGGCAGCCGGATCTCGCGGAGGGCGTCGACGAGGCGCTGGCCGGGTTTGGTGAGCGGTGATCCTGCTCGACACCTCCGGTCTGCTTGCGGCGATCGATGCAAGCCAGCGCCAACATGCAGCTGCGCGGCGCGCGCTCGAGTCGGCTGCGCCGCCATGGGTGCTCTCGCCATTCGTCCTGGCCGAGCTCGACTACCTCCTCGCGACCCGGGTCGGCCAGCGGGCAGAACGCGCCCTGCTGGCCGAGGTCGGGCGTGGGGTCTATCGGCTCGAGGCGTTGACCGCGGGAGACGTCGCGGATGCGGAGCGAGTCATCGGGCGTCATGCGGACCTGGACCTCGGCCTGGCCGATGCCTCGCTCGTCGTCCTCGCGAACCGCTTCGAGGTTCGCGACCTGTTGACGCTCGACGAGCGGCACTTTCGCGCCGTGCGCGGTCCGAAGGGGCGCCCGTTTAGGATCCTTCCCGCCGACGGCTGACTCCGGCGAGGATTTCGAGCTGATCGCCTGACGCCGATCGGGCACGTTGGGGACCACGACAACGGCCTACCATGGTCCGCGTGAGCGACGAGCTCGATCAGCGGGTACGGCTGGCGGCCTTCGGTTGGCTGCGCGCGCAGGTGGACATTCACGGCGAGGTGCTGCCGCGCTCGCTCCTCGCCGACGGCTTCACGTTCGACGGTCGGCGTGTGCCGCTGCTCGGACCGCAGGGCATCTTCAAGCCGGCCCTGTGCGAGATGCCCCTGTCCATCACGACCTCGCCCAACGGCCCGTACGCCGACTCGTGGTCGCCCGATGGGCGCCTCCGCTACGCCTACCGCGGTACCGATCCGGCCCACGCCGACAACCGCGGCCTGCGACGGGCGATGCAGACCGGGATCCCGCTCGTCTACTTCTTCGGCCTCAGTCCCGGTCGCTACATGGTCACGCTGCCGGTCTTCATCGTCGGCGATCATCCGGAAGGCCTGAGCTTTGACGTTCAGGTCGATGACTTCGCCCAGATCGCCAGGGCGCAAGATCCACTCGACATGGTGAGCGAGGACCGGGCGGCCATTCGGCGCGAGTACGTCACGGCGACCCGGCGTCGACGTCTCCACCAAGAGGCGTTCCGGGCACGGGTCATCGAGGCCTATCGCACGCGCTGTGCCTTCTGCCGACTGCGACACGAGGAGCTGCTCGACGCCGCGCACATCACGCCCGATTCGGAGGCCGGTGGTGAGCCTGTCGTCTCGAACGGCCTGTCGCTGTGCAAGCTCCACCACGCCGCCTTCGACAAGCATTTCCTGGCGCTCCGGCCCGACTACATCATCGAGGTCCGCCGCTCAATCCTGGAGGAGGAGGATGGACCGATGCTACTGCATGGCCTCAAGGAGATGCATCAGCGGCCGATCATCCTGCCTCGAGAGGCGTCGCTGCGTCCCGACCGCGATCGTCTCGAGGCGCGCTATGCGGAGTTCCGCCAGGGGTACGCTCCCTGATCCGACCAAAGATGGCGCCGAACTCGGGCTCAGCGAGGCCTTGGTCGTGGTCAGTCATACGAAGAGTATGACTGGCTCATCCCCTTGAGATGATGACCACGCCGGTGCTCACTGCCCTGGCCACCATCGACCGCGGCCTCATGCCACCCGCGCGATCCCTGGCACGCCGTCGAACGCCCGATCGAAGGTCAACGCCTTCGCGATTCGGTGGCGCTGCATGATCGCGATGTGGATGGCATCCCGTGCCTGCAAACTGGGCGTCGCGAGCAGGTCGCGCGCGCGCTGGACGTCCTCGAGTTCGACGTGCAGCACGGCATCGACGATGCCGAGCAGGGCGTCGAACGCTGGTTCGATGGCCTCGCGTCGACCGATCGCCACGTAGCGGTGCATGATCTCCTGGAGCACCTCGGCGTCGGTCACCAAGCCCTCGCCCGCGACGATCAGTTCCTCGATCCGCCGCCGCGCGAGTTCCTTGTTGGGGTGTGCTGCCCCGACCAGGTACATCGGGATGTTGGAGTCGACGAAGATCACGGCGTTCCGGAGTAGCCGCGTTCAATGTCGGCGAGCATTTCGTCGATGGATCCGGTGGGAAAGGAATGCGCCGTCGCGCGGTGAAGCGCCTGCAATTTGTCGGCCGTCGGCCGGCCGGCCTCGGCCAGGCGTACGGTGCGCAGCGCACCACGGACCCACTCGGCCACGGACTGGCGGTGCCGACGCGCCGCCCGCTGAATCTCTTTCAGTTCGGAGTCGTCGACGAGGACCTGAAGGCGCTTAGTCATGAGTTGAGTATGGATGACTCATTGCAATGAGTCAATGTGGCAAATCACGCCGTGCTCAACGTCCAGCGCTCAGTCTTGCGGCACCCGCGGCGCGTAGCGGCCCGCGACGTGCAGGCCGTTCACCGCATCGGTGGCCGGGTCGCGCGTGAAGAAGCCGCGGTCGCCCTCGTTCGAGCCCTCGGTCACAATCCAGCGGTCGGAGTCGGGGAGCATGCGCATCGGGACCGGTGGCTCGACGTGGTCGGTGTCAGGGCCCAGTGCCTCGATGAATTCGAGCGTGGGCCGGAACGTGGCAGCCAGATGGTCGCCGTCCGCCGCGACGTCGATGATCGACCCAGCCGTCCGGAATTGGCCGGCGTAGGCGGCCAGCACATCGGCCGAGCGTGGCTCCGGCATTTGAGCCTCGGCCACCAATCCCAGGTACGCCTCGAACGCCCAGTCGCGGATGCAGCGGTTGAACAGCGGGCCGTTGGGCTCGGCATTGGTGAACGAGACGATGGCGAACCGATGCGCCGGCACCATGACGAAGCCGGAGTACTGGCCGATGGTCGAGCCACCGTGCCGAACCACCTTCGAGCCCGCCACCTCGCCCAGCAGCCAGGAGATGCCCACGGCCTCGCCGAGCGCGGAGCCCGGCATGTGCGCCGTCGGCTCCTGCATGCGGGCGATCAGTTCCCGGCTGACGAGCTGCGTCCCGTCAGGCGCGCGGCCCAGGTCAAGGTGGAAGCGGGCCCATCGGAGTTGGTCGGGGATGGTGGCCGAGATGCCTCCCATCGGATTGGCGCTGCGCGGCATGTGCCACGGCCCCAGGACCTTGTAGCTGCCGTCCTCCTCGCGCCGATGCCCGACCGCGAAGCGCCTGGTCATGATGTCGTTCGGGAAGAACAGGGTGTCGTGCAGGCCGAGTGGCTCGAGCACCAGCGCCGCCAGGGCGCGCTCGTAGGTCTGGCCGGTGACGTTCTCGATGACCCGGCCCGCCAGGCCGAGCGCCGCGTTGTTGTACGAGACGATGAATCCGGGCGGCGTGATCTGGGGCAGTTCCGCCATGTGCTCGACGTACCGGGCGATGGCGTCGTCGCCACCGCCGGTGTCGGTGAAGTCGTCGCCTGCCCAACCGGCCGTGTGGTTGAGCAGCTGCAGGACGGTCACCGACTGGGCGGCCTGCTCGTCCCGCAGCCGCAGTTCGGGGACGTAGTTCCGGACCGGGGCGTCCAGGTCGACCCTGCCGTCATCGGCCAGGCGCAGGATGGCAACCGATGTGAACGTCTTGCCCGTCGAGCCGAACTGGAACAGCGTGGTCCCGTCGACCGGCAACGGATTTTCGACGCTCGTCACGCCGTGGTAGGCGAACCCGACCTCGTCACCGTGAACGATGCCGACGGCCACCCCGGGGACTCCGAGCTCATCGGCCAGTTCGCGTGTGGTCTGCAGAAGTTCCCCGTCCACGCTCCGATGGTACGGTATCGCCGTGCGGTGGCCCTGATCCGTCGCGGCGCCGATGCTTCCCCGCGATCCGCCAAGGGTCTATGCTGCCCCGCGATTCGGCAGATGGGGGGCATGAGGTGAACGATGCTCATCCTGGTCCTGCGCTTGCTCCACATCGGCTCGGGCGTCTTCTGGGTCGGGGCGTTCCTGACGTTCTTCCAGTTCGTGCA
>JADLBB010000045.1 GCA_020848055.1 Chloroflexota bacterium
ACCGCGTGGAGCCGGCCGAGGTGCTGGCCACGCGCCGGCCCGTCGGGGAGGGCACGGTCGTCGAGATCGCGTCCAGGCTGCGACGCTCCCCGGCCGATGCTGCCGACCTGCTGCGGGTTGCGGTCGGCGGCCGGTTGGATGCGGGCCAGCCGATCGCCGCCGATGGGCGCGGCCGCGAGGTGGTCGCCGCCGATGCATGCCTCTTCCTCGGCTACGACCGTGACAATGGGAAAGCACTGGTGGCACCGCTCGGACCCGGGCTTCCAGTCATCGGCCACGTGCGTGGCGACGTCTCGGCCGTCAGCGACGGGGTGATCGAGATCGACGTGGCCGGCGAGCTGGTGACCGGCATAGGCGGCGTGGGCCGAGCGGTGCACGGCGAGATCGCGATGGCCGTCTCGGACCCGACCGAGGAACTGCGGGCGACCGCCATCGACGTTGGTTCAGCCGGCCGCATATTGGTCGGAGGATCGCGAGCATCGGCAGAGACGCTGACGCGAGCCAGGGCGATGGGCGCTGCCGGGATCGTGCTCGGCGGCGTGCTGGACAAGGAGCTGCGCGATTTCACCGCGTCGAGCGCCAGGCGGCGGGGGCTCGGAGGGGAGGACGGTGGCCTCGCCATCATGGTCGTGTCGGGCTACGGGAAGGTGGCCATGGATGGCGACCTGTTCTCGTGGCTCGGGCGTCACGATGGCCACCTGGCCAGCCTGTTCGGCGCTGACGCCCGACTGTTCGTGTACGACGCGGAACCGGCGCCCGTTCACCGCAGCCTGCCGCGCGCTGGCGATCGAGTCGTGCTGCGACGCAAGCCGCGGGCCGGCATGAGCGGCACCTTGGTGCGCGTCCTGCCAGCACCGCACGCGAGCGTCTCGGGCCTCGTGACGCGCTCGGGCATCGTGCGCCTGGATGACGGACGATCGATCATCGCGCCCGTGGCCAACCTGGTGGCCATGGACGCGCTGGAAGCGCCGAACGGCGGCGGTTGATCGGCCCGACCATTCCGGCTGCGCTTTGGGTATACATTGGGTGCCGGATGGAACCAGCGATGATGGCCAGCGGCCTCCTGACCAGCGACGGGCCGGACGATACGAGCGCGCTGGGACGCGCCATCGGTCGCCATGCGACACCGGGCACGGTGGTGGCGCTCATCGGAGAGCTTGGCGCGGGCAAGACGGTCCTGGCCAAGGGCGTCGCCGACGGGCTGGGCGTGCGGACCGTCGTGAACAGCCCGACCTTCGTGCTGATGAACGAGCACCTCGGACGCCTCCGTCTCCACCACGTTGACGCCTACCGGCTGAGCGATCCCGCCGACGCACTCGCCGCGGGCCTTTTGGACGACCGGCTGGCGATGGGTGTCGCGGTCATCGAATGGGCCGATCGGCTGGACGGATGGCTGCCCGAGGAGAGGCTCGAGATCCGGCTGGACACGCCGGCCGGACTGAATCCCGACGTCCGCACCATTGCCTGGCGCGCCATCGGCGAGGCCCATGAGCGCCTTGCGTCGGCCGCGTTCACGGACTCCGGCGTGGAACCCGCGTGATAGTCGCGATCGACGCCGCCAGCACCGAGCTCGGACTGGCCCTGGCGGAGCGCGACGGGACTCCGCTGGCGGAGGTCGGCTGGACATCGGCGCAGCGCCAGTCGGCAGAGCTGCTGCCGAGGCTGCTGGAGGCCGTCGAGGGATCGGGGCGACAGCTGCGCGAGCTGGCGGGCGTCGGCGTTGGCACCGGTCCGGGATCGTTCACCGGCCTGCGCGTGGCCATGTCCCTGGCCAAGGGCCTGGCGTTCGCCCTCGACCGCGCCATCGTGGGCGTGCCGAGCCTGGCGGCATGGCTCGAGGCCGATCCGGAGACCGAGGCGGCCGTCGCCCGCGCCGGCGCGCGCGAGGCGTACGTGCTGGTCCGTGGCTCGGACACTCCGTTGCTGACCGATGCCGCGACCGTCGCCCATCGGCTCGGAGGCCGCCCCGTGGTCGCGCCGACCGAGCTGGCCGTCGCCTTCGGGCTGCGCCGCGCCACCGGGCCGCGCGGCGCGCTGGTCATCGCGCGGCGGGCCGCGATGCGGCTGGACGCCGATCCGCGCGGTGACGACGTCCGGATGCTGGAGCCCATGTACCTGCGCGCGCCACGCGGCTTGGAGGGCCGTCCGCAAGGCGAGGTCCGATGGCTCTGACCGCCCGCGTCGTGGTCGATGCCATGACCCCTGACGATGTCCTCGCCGTGCACGAGATCGAGCGCCTGTCGTTTGCCGTCCCGTGGCCGCCGCATGCCTTCGAGCAGGAACTGCGCGGCAATCGCCTGGCGCGATACCTGGTGGCACGGGCTGGTGGCAGCGTCGTTGGATTCGCGGGCATCTGGCTCATGGTGGACGACGCCCACGTCACCACCTTCGGGGTCCATCCCGACTGGCGGCGACAGGGGATCGGGCGCCAGCTCATGCTCAACCTGGCCGAGCTGTCGATCGCGATCGGTGCGCGGCAGATGACTCTCGAGGTCCGAGTCTCCAACCAGGGTGCGCAGGCGCTGTATCGGTCGTTCGGCTTCGAGGTCGTAGGGCAGCGGCCGCGCTACTACACCGACGACGGCGAGGACGCGCTGGTCATGACCACGCCGCCGCTCGCCGACGCGCGGATGCGCGCCGTGCTGGACGCGGAACGCCGCAGGCAGGCCGAGTGAGCGGGCCGCGCATCCTGGCCATCGAGTCGTCCTGTGACGAGACCGGCGTCGCCGTGGTGGTCGGCGGGCGCCGGATCGAGGCCAACCAGGTCGCGACCCAGGTCGCGCTGCATGCGGCGACCGGCGGGATCGTGCCCGAGATCGCGGCGCGCCAGCAGCTGCGCTGGATCATCCCCATGCTCGAGGCGGCACTCGAGACATCGGGGGCGGACTGGGGCGCCCTGGACGCGGTGGCCGTGACGTACGGACCGGGACTGATCGGTTCGCTGCTGGTCGGCGTGAACCTGGCCAAGGCGCTGGCAGTGGTCCACGATCTGCCGCTGGTCGGCGTCAACCACATCGAGGGCCACATCTACGCCAACTGGCTGACCGATGCTCCGGCGGACGAGCCGCTGCCGCCCGAGCCTGAGTTCCCGCTGCTGTGCCTCGTGGTCAGCGGCGGCCACACCCAGCTGGTCCTGATGCACGACCACGGTCGCTACACGCTGCTGGGCCAGACCGTCGACGACGCCGCCGGCGAGGCGTTCGACAAGGTCGGTCGCCTGTTGGACCTGCCGTACCCGGGGGGCCCGGCCATCTCGGAGGCGGCCGTTGGGGCCATTCCCGCCACGCGCTTCCCGCGCGCCCGGACCGACGGGCCGTACGACTTCAGCTTCTCCGGGCTCAAGACCGCGGTCGGCCGCGAGGTGGCCGGCTACCGCGAGCGCGGCGAGCCGATCCCGGTCGACGGCATTGCCGCCGCGTTCGAGGAGGCTGTGGTTGACGCTCTCGCCAGCAAGACGGTGGTCGCCGCCCGCGAGCACGGAGTGGCCGCCGTCGCCCTCGGCGGTGGCGTGGCCGCCAACCGGGTACTGCGCGCGACGCTGGCGGAGCGCCTGGCGGCCGACGGCCTGCCGCTGCTCGTGCCGCCGCCGGCGTGGTGCACCGACAATGGCGCCATGATCGGTGCCGCGGCCGGCTTTCGGTTCGCCGCCGGCGACCGTGCCGATGCATCCCTGGAGGCGATCCCGAACCTGGCGCTGCCCTGGCTCGAGGCTCCGTGACCGACCCGCTGGCGCCGGAGCGCCTCGTCCCGCCCACGCCGGGGCAGCTGCGCCGCCTGATGGGGGCCGAACGGCTGCGACCGCGCAAGAGCCTGTCGCAGAACTTCCTGACCGATGCGGCCGTGCTCGACGCGATCGTGGCCGCGGCCGAGCTGGCGCGGGGCGACCGGGTGGTGGAGGTCGGTCCCGGCCTGGGCGTGCTGACCCGCCGGCTGCTTGCGGCCGGCGCATCGGTCATCGCGGTCGAGTTCGACGCGCGCCTCGCCGAGTACCTGAGGCGCGAGCTGTACGGCGTCGATCGGTTCGAGTTGATCGAGGCCGACGCGCTGTCGCTCCATCCGCGCGAGCTGTTCGCGGGGGAGCCGTTCAAACTGGTGGCCAACATCCCGTATCACATCACCAGCCCGCTGCTGCACGAGTTCCTGGGGGCCGACCGGCCGCCGGAGCTGACCGTCCTGCTGGTGCAGGCCGAGGTCGCCGAACGCGTCGCGGCACCGCCGGGACGGATGAGCTACCTGTCGGTCTTCGTGCAGAACATCACCGATGCCGACGTCGTGGCGCGCGTGCCCGCTGCGGCGTTCGAGCCGGTGCCGGAGGTCGACTCGGCCGTCCTGCGCCTTCGACGGCGACCGGAGCCGGTGGTGACGGCGGGGGTGGAGCGCGAGGCGTTCCATCGCGTCGTGCAGGCCGGGTTCCGCCAGCGCCGCAAGCAGGTGCACAACGGGCTGGCGCGCGAGCTGTCGGTGGATCGCGCGACGGTCGACGCGGCGCTGGCCGCCTGCGCCGTGGATGGTGAGCGACGGCCGCAGACCCTGACCGTGGCCGAGTGGGCGTGCCTGGCTGCGCGCCTGGCGCCAGGCTGACGCCGATGTGGCTCGAGGCACCAGCCAAGCTCAACCTGAGCCTGCGCGTCGTGGGGCGTCGAACCGGCGGCCATCATCTGCTCGACAGCGAGTTCGTGCTGCTCGACCTGGCCGATCGGCTCCTTCTGCTGTCGGGCTCGGCCGGGTTGCGAATCGAGGGCGAGATGGCCGCCGGCGTGCCGGTCGGGCCCGACAATCTCGCCTGGCGCGGCCTGCTGGCCGGGCTTGGCGGGGAACCGCAACTGCTGTGCCTCACCGTGGACAAGCGCGTGCCGGCGGCGGCAGGACTCGGC
>JADLBB010000046.1 GCA_020848055.1 Chloroflexota bacterium
GGACCTGACTTTGTCGGTGGCCCAGGCGATCTGGCGGCGCGACGACAGGATGCTCAGCATGGCCCCATCGGCGATCCTGCCGGCCTGCACCAGCGCCTTGGGTCCGACCGCCGCGACGTAGATCGGGGGTGCCGGGGGCAGGTCGGAGAAGCTGAGTGCCAGGTCCGCGGCCGGCTGGGAGCCTTCCGGACGGGTCAACATCTCGCCGGCCAGCAGTCGCCGCAGCACGTCCACGACTTCCCGTACCGCACCGAGGGAACTGTATGAGTCCACGCCGATGGCCTTGACGCGCGCCGCCACGCCAGCTCCCACCCCGACGATGATGCGAGGGCCGGCGATGTCCACCAACGCAGCCGCCTCCATGGCCAGGAGCGCCGCGTGCCGGAGCTGGGGTGTGACCACCCCGAGGCCGATCTCGATCCTGGTGGTTGTGGCAGCGATCGCGCCCGCGATGGGCATGGCCCCTCGGAAATAGAGGTCTTCTGAGAGCCAGACCGTATCGAGAGCCTCTTCCTCCGCCAATCGGGCGAGCACGAGCGAGTCTCCCGATGGGCCGTGATTGGAGAGGTGGACGCCCAGTTTGGGGCGGTTCGGTCGCGACATGCTGGCTCCTCGAACGTCGGGCCGGATGTGGTGCATGACCATGGCGAGCGGCGATGGCGAATCGTCACGACTGACCGAAGCTCGCGGGACGAGTTCGTCGTCAGGATAACCGACGGCGTCCCCGTGGCGGGCAATCCTGCGTCCGGCCGCGACGTTGAGCCACCAGCATCGCCAGCGGTTAGCATCGGTTCCAGCAGCACTGGAGCATGCCCAACTGTGACGACCGGTCGAGTTCGTCCGGGTCACGCCCGGCGCTGGATGTCAACCCCGCGTCACAAAGGAGACCAGACGTGAATGTACCCGCCGGTCCTCGATCCTCACCCGCGTGGGCCGACTTTCCCGCGGCCGAGTACTCGCGTCGAATCGCGGCGGCACAGGCGGGCATGCTGGAGGCCGGCATCGACCTGCTGCTGTTGACCCAACGCCAGAACATCGTCTACTTCACCGGACTGCAGAGCGGCCATTGGGTAGTCCAGAAGCTGCCGACGGCGTTGCTGCTGGTGTCCTGCAGGCAGGATCCGGTGCTGATCATCCCCGCCCATTTCGCGAGCACCGTGCGCGGGACCACCTGGGTCGAGCACCTGGAGTTCTTCGCCGACCCACGGGACCCGTCGCGATCGGTTTCCACGGTCGTATCACAGGCGATCCTGCAACTGGCCGGGCCAGCAGCGGTCATCGGGCTCGAGTTGGGCGACAGCCTCGTCCCGAGGTGGGACCTGGCCGACTACCAAGCGATCCGCGATGCCATTCCGGAGGCCACCTTCACTGCCGGGGCCGACGTCATCTGGTCCTGCCGCATGGTGAAGTCCCGCCTGGAGATCGATCGGTTGCGCGCGGTGGCGCGGTTGACCGAGCGGGCCATGCTCGCCGTCCGTGACGAGTTGCGCGAGGGCATGACGGAACGGGAGATCGCCACCCGGCTCGCGGTGAACGCGTTCGACCTGGGCGCAGATGACGTCGTGCTGTCGGCCATTCGGTCCGGACGTGACAGGTACTCAATGGCGGATTCGCTTCCGACCGATCGACCCATCGGGCCCAACGAGATGCTGATCCTTCATCCGGGCTTCGCCATGCGATCCTACGTTTCGGCGCTCTCGCACCACACCTACGTGGGCCGTCCAACCCGCCAGCATCGTGAGGCGTGGGCCACGATCGTTCGGGTCCAGGAGGCGGTCCTCGAGGCCCTGCACCCGGGCGCAACTGCGCGGGATGCCTTCGACGCGAGCCACCGGATCATGGTGGAGTGCGGATGGGGTGCGGTGGCCGGCCCGGCCGGGCATGGCATCGGGCTGGACCTGGTCGAGCCGCCCTACCTGGTCGCCACCGACGATCGCCCGCTGCAGCCTGGCATGGTCCTCGCGCTCGAATCTTGGATCTTCGATGCCCAGGGCCTTGGCGTGCTGGGGCTAGGGGAGATGGCGGTCGTCACCGATGACGGCGCCGAGCTCTTGACCGGCCTGTCGCGGGATGAGCTGTGGTCCACCGCGTGAGCTGGCCGCGGGCCTGAGCCGTAACGTCCAAGAGGGACCAGACCCTGTTGCGAGGCACCGCAGGGGCTAGCGGAGTCCGCGCTGAGCGGGGTGCGTGTCCGCACGCCGCGATCTGGACGAAGTGACGAAGTAGCGCCATTGGTATTGACGGGAAGGATGCCCATGGCTACTCTCCAAGCAAGCGTCAAGTGTCGCTTCACGCTTTATGGTTTGGACGGCACCGCGCGACGAGTCCAGACCCTGTCACAAGTTCCACAGGAGGAGGTAAGGCCAGATGGCCAACGAGACCCGGGGCCGCTCGAACTGGCATCGGACCGCGACGCTGATGAGTGCCATCTGTGTCCTGGCCGCAGCGTGCTCATCCACCACCCCCACACCCCAGCCGACGGCGACCCCCCAAACCTCGACTGCACCGACCGCCGCGCCGAGCCCGACGCCACCAGAGCCGGTCCAGGGCATCTCCGAGTCCGGCGAGATCTCGCTCGGAGCATGGATCGCGCAGTCGGGTCCCCTGGCAATCGCCGCCAACATTGGAAATGGGGCCCAGGCCTATCTCGATACCGTCAACGACGCCGGTGGCGTCAACGGCTACACCTTCAAGTTCACCGTCATCGATGACGGTGCCGACCCGACCAAGACCGTGGTTGCGGCCAAGCAGCTCTGGGAGGACGACAAGGTCTTCGCGCTGTTCCAGCCGTACGGGTCCGGACCATTCGCCGCGGTCAAGCAGTACATCGCCGAAAACGACATCCCCACGTTGTTCCCGGGCGCCAACCCCGACCTGTACTTCACCATCGGCGAGGCACCGCCCGCCAACATCTTCGGCTACCTGCCGCCTTACTCGGCGCTCGTCGATCAGCTTGTCACGTGGGCGGCTAACGACCTCGGAGTGAAGAAGCTGGCCGTCGTGCACACCAACGAGGCGTTCGGCCAAGCCGGAATCGATTCGGCCAACGCCCTGGCAGAGAGCCTTGGCATCGAGATCGTGGACGATATCGGTTACGACGCGACCGAGACCAACTATGCGCCGTTCGGCCGCCGGGTCGCAGAGAGCGGCGCGGACGCCACCCTGGTGTGGGGCATCCCCGGTTCCCCCCAGATCATCACCGCGGCCGTTGACTCGGGCTATACCGGCAAGTGGCTGCTCAACGAGGCCTTCCGCGGCGGCTTCTTCCTCGGCCAGATCGCCGAGCTCGCCGGCGTGGCGGGCAACAGCTACCTGAACCTCTACCAGCTGCAGGCATTCTCCGACGATCCGGCGCTGGACGATTTCAAGAGCGTCTTCGCCGACAAGTATCCCGATGGTGACCCGATGTACGCCCTGGCTGGCTGGACGGCAGCGGAGATGCTCGTCAAGGCCGTTGAGGAGGCGACGGCTGACGGCTCACCGCTGACGTGGGAGAGCTTGCAGGCGACCTTCCTGAAGTGGCGGAACGTGAATATCGCCGCCGCGGTGGGCATCAGCTACACCGAGCAGCAGCACATCGGCGCGCTCAAGGCACAGATCCTGCGCCTCGATGCGGCGGGCTGGACGGCCCTGACCGACTTCGAGTTCATGCCAGGTCTCGAAGAGCTGGCCGGCAACTAGCGGACTCGTCGGAACGGCGAGTCGATACCGTGATCGCATTGATCCCGCCCAGGACGCAGGGCCCTCCGTGGGCCCTGCGTCCCTGCTGATCCGGCCATGCAGATTCTGCAACTGGCTTACGATGGCATCGTCATCGGCGCGCTGTATGCCCTGGTCGGGCTCGGCGTCGTCATAGTCTTCCGCACCACCAACGTCCTCAACTTCGCACAGGGCGCGATCGCGGCCACGGCCGCTTATACCGCGGCGACGCTGATCGCGGAGAACGGCCTGCCCTACCCGGTGGCGGTGGTCGTCGCACTCGTGGTCGGCGCGCTCACCGGTGTCGCCCTTGGCGCACTGCTGGCCTACGTCCTCCCTCGGACGACCCCTCTTGAGAAGTCCGTCGTGACCCTCGGATTCTCGCTCACCCTTGGCTGGGCCAACCGGATGCTGTTCACCGACCAGCCACAGGTCATCCCCCGGGTCTTCAACATCCAGATCCACATCGGTGATGCGGTCATCGGCGGGCACGGCATCTTCGTCATCGCGGTTGCGGCCGTGGCGCTGGGTGCCACTTTCTGGCTGCTGGAGCGAACGCGGCTGGGATTGGCGATGCGGTCGCTGAGCCAGGATGAGACCACGGCCCGCATGTACGGCGTGTCGGTCGGCAGGGTCACCATCGCCACCTGGGGCATCGCATCGGCGCTGGGCGCGCTGTCCGGGGTGCTGGTCGGCTCCTTCATCCAGGTTGATCACAGCATCATGACCACGATCCTGATCCAGAGCTTCGCGGCGCTGGTGCTCGGCGGGTTCGGCAGCACGGGTGGCGCGATCGCGGGCGGTCTTCTGCTCGGCATCGCATCGAGCTTCGTGGCTGGATTCGGTTCGCCGGCATTCAAGAACACCTTCGTGTTCGCGATCATCCTGGTCGTACTGATCGTCAGGCCCTACGGCCTGCTGGGTAAGCCAGCACTGGTCGTGGCCGAGGGCAGCGGAGCGACGCACCGCGCGCCGGCGCTGCCGATCCCCAACAGTTGGCGGCGCCCGCGTTGGCTCCTCGGGTTGCTCGTCGGGGTGGCTGCCATCGTCGCGCTGCCGTGGATCCCACAGCCGTTCCCGCTGGTCACCTTCTCGGTGCTTCTGGCCACCGCAGCGGTCGCGGTGTCGCTATCGCTGTTCATGGGATACGCCGGCGAGTTCTCCCTGGGGCACGGCGCGCTGGTCACGCTCGGTGCGTACGTGGCCGGGATCGCCGCACGCGAGCTGACCGGCATCTCGTTCCCGCTCGTGCTGCTGATTGCAACCGTCGGCACCGCGTTGCTTGGTGCCCTCCTCGGTTGGATCACGCTCCGCCTGTCCGGTGTCTACTTCGCGATCGCAACGCTGGCGCTGACGTTCGTGGTGACCGAGGTCGCGCTGCAAGTGCGAGACCTCACGGGTGGCGCGATCGGGACCCCGGTTCCACCGCCGGTCCTGTTCGGGGTGCCGCTGACGTCGGACCTGCAGGTCTACTACCTTGTCGCCGGGGCCTTCATCATCCTGGCGCTGGGAGCCTCGGCGCTGCTCCGCTCGCGCCTGGGGCGTTACTGGGTGGCGATCCGCGATGCGCCGGTAGCCGCTGCCGCGATGGGCGTGGCGGTCAGCCGCCAGAAGGTGGTGGCCTTCGCGGTATCTTCGGGCATCGCCGGCTTTGGTGGCGCCCTGCTCGGGACGGTGGTGACCCATGTCGGACCGTTCGACTTCGGACTGCTGTGGTCGATCACGCTGATCCTGGCCGTGATCGTGGGTGGGTCCGGCTCGATCCCGGGGGCGGTGTTCGGCGCAGCGTTCGTGGTGCTGGTGCCCGTGGCCCTGAGTCGAACCGCCGGCCTGGCCGACGCGATCTTCGGCATCAGCCTGGTGATCGTGTTCATCATCGCCCCGGGAGGCCTGCCGGCCATCGCATCGCGTGCCACTGAGTGGCTGATGGCTCGGCAGGCGGGCCGGACTCGGACGGCATGGGGGTCCACCGATGCTGTCGATTGAAGGGCTGACGGTGGCCTTCGGCGGCCTGCGGGCGGTCGACGATTTCTCCCTGGAGATCGACCGCGGGATCGTGCTCGGTCTCATCGGACCAAATGGCGCCGGCAAGTCGACCACGATCAACGCCATCACCGGGTTCGTCCGACCGACGCAGGGCCGCATCAGCCTCGCCGGCAAGCCGCTGGCCGGCCGCTCCCCGCAGGAGATACTGAGGGCGGGACTGGCCCGCACGTTCCAGCAGGCTCAGCTGTGGGCGGGCATGACCGTCTCCCAGAACCTAGCCCTGCCGCTCGAGGCGCTGGGCCGCTCGCGCGCGTCCGCGCACGAGGTCGGCGAGGTTGCCGAGCGCCTCGGCATCGGTGACCTGTTGGGCCTGCGCCCGAGCGCGTTGCCCTTCGGGCGCCGGCGCCTCGTCGAGATCGGTCGAGCCATCATCACCAAGCCGGCCGTGGTGCTGCTGGATGAACCCGGAGCCGGTCTGACGAGCGCCGAGAAGGCCAATCTCAGCCGGGTCATGCGCGACCTGGCCGCCGCCGACACGTCGGTGCTGCTGGTGGATCACGACATGGAACTGGTCATGAACAGTTGTGACCAGGTGGTCGTGCTCAATGCCGGGCGCCGCCTTGCTGCCGGACTGCCGAAGGACATCCGTGAGGACCCGGCGGTCATCGCGGCGTACCTGGGGACGAGCCAGCCATGAGCCTGTTGAGCGCGGAAGGCATCTCGACCGGATACGGCGGCATGAGGGTCCTGTGGGAGGTGGACCTTGCAGTCGAGCCCGGCGAACTGCTGTGCGTGCTGGGCCCCAACGGCGCCGGCAAGACGAGCCTGGCGATGTGCATCTCTGGCGTGCTGCCGGCGTGGTCCGGCTCGCTGGCCTTCGATGGGTTGGACGTGACGCGCGCCAACCCGGAACGCCGCGCCGGGCTTGGCATCATCCAGGTCCTACAGGGCCGGAGGGTGTTCCCCGACCTCAGCGTGGATGAGAACCTGCGCGTGGCGCGCTTCGCGGCGCGAACCAGGGCCTCCGCTGCCACCGAGCAGTTCGTCTTTGAGTTGTTCGAACCGCTCACCCGGCTGCGAGGAGTGCCGGCTGGCCGTCTGTCCGGCGGCGAACAGCAAATGGTCGCCATCGCTCGGGCGCTGTTCGCCGAGCCCCGGCTCCTGATCCTCGACGAGCCATCGCTCGGGCTGGCGCCGCTGCTGGTGCAGGGGCTGTATCGGGCCATCAGGCGCATCAAGGAGACCGGTGTATCCGTGCTCTTGATCGAGCAGGTCGTAGGGGCCGCACTCGAGGTGGCCGACCGCGTGGCTGTCCTCGAGGCAGGTCGGATCGTGGACGGTGGTCCGGTCGAGAAGTTCCGCGACTCCGCCGTCCTCGCTCACGGTTACCTCGGTGGCCACTTTGGTGGAGCCAACGATGGCTGACACCGGGGCCTCCTGCATCCAGCGTGGTTACGTGGACGTTCCGGGTGGCCAGGTGCACTTCCGCTCATCCGGCGACTCCGCGGATGTGCCGATCGTGATGCTGCACCAGACGGCGAGTTCGTCGGTGATGTTCGAGGCGGTGATGGACAGGCTGGAGCCGAGACGATGCCTGGCTCTCGACACGCCCGGCTTCGGGTCATCGACCGCGATCCCGGTCGTGTCGATCGAGGCATGGGCAGGCACTCTGAGCGCAGCGCTCGAGCGACTGGGAGTGCAGGAGATGGACCTCGTTGGTCACCACACCGGTGCGGCCGTGGCAGTGGCCATCGCCACGTCGCGGTCCGGTCGGGTTCGTCGCATCGCGCTGGGTGGCCCGCCGCTGCTCGGCGGGCAGGCGCGCGAGCGAATCGCCCGCGGCGCGACTGCCATCGAGCGTCATCCGGACGGCCGGCACCTGCTCGAGTCGTGGCAGCGCTCGGCACACTACGCCCCAAGAGGTCCGGTGGAGCTGGTAGAGCGTGAGGCACTGCTGCTGCTGACGGCTCATTCGCCTCATCTCGCAGTCCAGGCCGTGCTCGACTACGACGTCGAAGGTGCGGTGGCGAGCCTGGCCATCCCGCTGTTGGCGTTTGCCGGGGATGCGGATCCGATCATCGAAGGTCTGGCGGCCGTCGCCGACATGAGACCGGACGCACGCATCGAGGTGATCCCCGATGCCGGGGTGCACGCCTTCGACGAGCGGCCGATGGACGTGGCTGACATGCTTGCTGCCTTCTTCGACGCGGGTAGGAGGACCGACTGATGCCACGACAGCCCGAAGCAGGCAGGCTCCGGATCGCCGAGCTCGTCAAGGCCACCGGGGTCCCGAAGTCCACGATCCTGTTCTACCTGGCGAACGGGCTGATCCCCGAGCCGGAACGGCCGAAGCCGAACGTTGCCCTCTACAGCCCGGTGTGCGTGGACCTCATCAACTACATCCGGTCCGCGCAGCAGATCCATCGGTATCCGCTCTCCTGGATCAAGGTCAACGTCCGCCACATCATGAACGGCGCCCCACCGGAGGACCTGCTGCTTCTCGGTGCGCGCATCATGGGGAAGCCCACCACCATGCGCGGCTTGGACGAGGTCTCCGCGCTGACCAACGTCGCCAGCGAGGACATCCGCCGCTACATCGACCTGGGACTCGTCTGGCCCACCAGCCAACTCGAGTTCGATGACTACGACATGCGCCTGATCGAGGTGCTGAGTCGCGCTGAGTCCCAGGGTCTGCCGGCCGAAGCATTCGTGGCCGTCGCCAAGATCCTCGAGCAGGTCGAGCAGGCGTCAGCCGACATCGTCGACACCTACGTCACCAACCCGTTCTCGGCGACCAGGGCGTCCGTCCTCGTGGATGTCCTCGGCCGTCTCCAGCCATACCTCCTGCATCGGTACCTGGAGAACCGGCAGGAATGAGATCCCAATTCGCATGCCGATGCGACCGCCCCCGACGGACTCCTGCGGCCGATGGTCGAGTCCTCGCAAGCAGAATGGAGTGATCACACTTGGAAAGCGTAATCACAAGTTCGGACGGCCCCCCGCCGGCGACCTGGGCCGACTTTCCCGCCGCTGAGTATCAGGCGCGGGTGGCGAAGGCCCAGCGCGAGATGCGCGCGGCGGGCATCGATCTGCTGGTCCTGGCCCAGAAGGAGAACGTGCGCTACTTCTCCGGCTTTCGCTGCGGTCACTGGATAGCGAAGACCTTTCCGACTGGCCTGCTGCTGATCCACCCCGACAGGGACCCCGTTCTGGTGACCGCCGATTTCTTCGCGGCCACCGCGCGCGAGTCATCCTGGCTGCGCGACATCGCGTTCTTCAGCGACCCTCATTCCAGGCCGCGCAGCGTCCAGGACACGGTGGTCAACGCCATCCGTGAGTTGGCCGGGCCGAACGCCGTCATCGGCCTGGAGTTGGGCCACAACCTGGTGTCGAACTGGAACCTGGCCGACTACCACGCCGTGCGTGAGGCGCTGCCGGACGCGAAGTTCGTATCGGGTGCCGATGTGATCTGGGCGTGCCGGATGATCAAGTCAGCAGCCGAGATCGATCGTCTTCGGACCCTGACCCACATCACCGAGCGGGCGATGGTCGCCACCCGCAAGCAGCTGCACGAAGGCATGACCGAGACGGATGTGGCTCGCCTGACCGCTGCCAACGGGTTACGTGAGGGAGCCGATGGGGTGCTGTTCCTCAATATCCGTGCCGGCCAGGACCGCTACGCGAGCGCCGATGCCGAGCCTGTGGATCGGCCGATCAGGAACGGCGAGATGATGATCTACGACGTGGGCTTCACGCTGAGGGGCTACGTGTCCGATATCGCCTATTGCACCTACTTCGGCAAGCCATCGCCCCGACATCACGAGATCTACGCCGCGGTCGTGCGGTCCCAGGAGGCGGCGATCGCCCAGATGCGCCCGGGCGCCAGTGCGCGCGATCCCTTCCGCGCCGCCAAGCAGGTGCTCGTGGACTGCGGGTTCGGTCGATCGGTCGATGCAGCCGGCCACGCGGTCGGTCTCGACGTGCACGAGCCGCCGATCCTGGCCCCATTCGACGACCACGTCCTGGAGCCGGGCATGGTCTTCGAGGTCGAGAACTGGCTCCTGTCCGACGAGCAACTCGGGGTCTTCTTCTTCGAGGAGCTGGTCGCGATCACCGAGGATGGCCACGAGGTTCTCACCTCGTTGCCACACGACGAGCTGTGGGCCACCGAATGACCGTCGGCCCTGGGCCTTCCGCGTGCGTGGGTGAGCCAAACCTGAGCGAGTTGATGTAGAGATGACAGAACTGACATTCGTCGAGGCGATCAACCAGGCCCTCCGCGAGGAGATGCTGCGCGATCCCAGCGTGTTCCTGATCGGCCAGGACATCCGCAATGGCTATGGGGGAGGAATCTTCGGTGCCACCAAGAACCTGCACGCCGAGTTCGGCGACGAGCGCGTGATCGACTCGCCCGTGTCGGAGGTCGCCATCGGCGGGTGCTCCGCCGGAGCCGCCTACATGGGCGTCAGGCCGGTCGCGGAGTTCCAGTTCGGCGACTTCGTCGCGATCGCGTTCGATCAGATCGCCAACAGCGCTGCCAAGTTCCGCTGGGCCAGCGAGGGCAAGTGGGGCTGCCCCGTCGTGTATCGGGCGCCGTACGGCGCACGTGTCGGCGCCGGCCTGAATCACTCTCAGAGCCCTGAAGCATGGCTCGGGAACATTCCGGGCCTGACCCTGGTCATGCCGTCCACGCCTTACGACGCCAAGGGCCTGCTCAAGTCGTCGATCCGCTCCAACGACCCGGTCGTCTTCTTCGAGAGCAAGTACCTGTATCGCCGAGTGAAGGGCGAGGTACCGGCGGACGACTATCTCGTGCCGCTGGGGAGAGCGGACATCAAGCGGGCCGGCACCGACGTCACGATCGTGGCGACCGGCGCGATGGTGCACGAGGCGCTGGATGCCGCCGGGTCGCTGGAGGCCAGAGATGGCATATCGGCGGAGGTCATCGATCCGCGCACCCTGCTGCCGCTCGATACCGAGACCATCCTCGAGTCGGTACGAAAGACCGGCCGGGTCGTGATCGTTCACGAGGCCCCGGTGCGCGGCGGCTTCGGAGGTGAGGTGGCGGCCGTGATTGCCGAGAGCGCATTCGGCTTCCTGAAGGCTCCGATCGTAC
>JADLBB010000047.1 GCA_020848055.1 Chloroflexota bacterium
ACTGGTCGCCGAAGGCCGGCATGCCGTTGCGGTTGATGTCCTTGACCTCGGGCGCGGTGCCGGCAATCCACAGCTCGATCCAGTCGTCCGGGTTGCTGGCGAACAGGTCCTTGAGGTTCTCGACGGTGGGGCCATCGCCAAGGCCGTGAAGGCTGGGGAAATTGCCCGACCCGCTCAGGTCCGGCCCGTGGCAGGCGGTGCAGGGCGGCGTGGCCGAGCTGACCAGTGCCTTGCCGACGTCCGCGCTGGGCCCCTCGCTCGCTCCCGGTCCTCCGGATGCGCCGGGCAGGGCAAGCGCCGGGTTGTCGCCGACCATGTTGGAGAAGAGGTACACCGCGGCCACCAGCGCGATGGCTGCGGTCAGGATGATGGCCCACGTCGGGATCCCCGAGGTGCGCGAATCGATTGGCGTGTGGACGCTCATGCCTCAACGCCCTCCCAGGGCGGTCGCCGGCTTGGCCGGCACCACGTAGTCCGCGGGCTCGCCCGTGGTGTAGGCCATGAAAAGGTTGCCGAGTGCCGCCAGCGCACCGAGGGCGACGAGCCCGATGCCGGCGAACGCCACCAGCTGGTAGCCGAGCAGCCCGGCAGCGATGGCGTCCGCATCGGCGCCCTGGGCGCGGAACGAGCCCTCGGCCATGCCGGCCCCGATGAGCGCGATGCCCGCGATCGTCGTGCCGGCGAAGATCGTCCACAACTGCACGACCGAGAACGGGTTGCGGCCCCAGTCACGGCGCAGGACCCGCGGCAGCGCATGCTCGACGAACGCCACTGCCGCCATGGTGAATGCGCCGAGCAGCATCCAGATCGAGACGCCGGCAGCCCAGTCGGTGTCGCCGATCCAGGCGCGCACCGACCGCAGCGCGCCGGCGGCATCGATCATGCTGGCGCCCAGCAGGAACGCGAGGGCCACGGCAGCCAGGGCCGCGGGACCGGTGCCGAACAACAGCGTCCACCGCCCACGGGCGGTCTGCACGAGGTTGGCGATGACGAGGGCCACCGGCAGCAGCAGCAACATCGTGGCCGCGCTCGCCATGCTGGTCACGAAGAACGGGATCGAGGTGTCCACCACGTTCGACAACGATGCGATGGGCGCGGTGACGAACCACGCGAACCAGGCGAGGACCGCCACGCCACTCGACTCCAGCGGTCGGTCCACGGTGCGCGGCACGACGTACAGCAGCGTGGCATACGCCATCGGCAACAGCCAGAGCAGGGCTGTGGCACGCTCGATGAACAGCGACCCCAGGGCCAGGGCCAGCGGTTGGACATCGGTCACGAAGTCAAGCAGGTCGAGTCCGGCGTTGAGCCCCAGCAGGCCCACGATCGAGAGCAGGCCGATGCCCATGAACCACAGGCTCACGTAGCCCGATAGGATGGCCGTGCCGGCGGTGGCGAAGAAGACCCCGGTCATGATCAGCGCGCCGAGGGCCATGCCACCATCGATGAGCCACGGGAACGCGGTCAGCGCCGAGTGCAGGCCCGGATCGAACACGTACAGCGACGCGATTCCGCCGAGCACCGATAGGTTCCATACCAGCAACGCGAAGAACGCCGATGACTCCCCGGCCTGCCGCCGGCCCACCAAGCGCGGCGTCATGAACGCCACCGCGGCGAACCCGGCATTCGAGAGCCAACCGTAAACGAGCGCGTTGGTGAAAGCCTGCTCCACCCTGGCCCCGTTGAGCGTGAAGCCAAGGTCGAAGACGCCGAACGGGAAGCTCAGCTCGAACGGCATGAAGCGCAGGTCCGCCGCCAGGACGCCGAGGCCAGTGGCCATGACGAACCAGGCCACGGCAGCAACGATGAACCAGGTCGCCGCGCCATCCGGCGCGCTCGGCAGCAACCCGCGACGGCGCTTCGGCGGCTCGTCGTATGGGCGCAGCTTCTTCGGGTTGACGCGAGGGTTGACCGTCATCGGACGCGACACTGACTCGTGCGGTGGTTTTCGCTCGGCGGCGAAGGACGCCGGGCCGCATTGTACCCAACCGATGCGGCGCGATCCGTCCTTGGGACGCGGCCCCGCGCGGAGGGTGCGTCGGTCCCACCGTCCACGGTTGGGCGAAAAGGGCGAAACCCGGCTGGCGGGAGCCGGGTTTCGTGCTGGCATTCGTGGTTGCGGGGGACGGATTCGAACCGCCGACCTTCGGGTTATGAGCCCGACGAGCTACCACTGCTCCACCCCGCGACCACCCATGGTAGTGGCGAGGGCGGAAGCGGTCAAACCTCAGCGCCGACGGAAGATGCGCCAGGCCACGAACAGGACGAACAGCGCGACGAGCTGGCCGCCCAGGATGACCCGGTTCAGGTCGAGCGCCGGCTGCCAGGTCGCGTTGCCGTCACGGATGACGTACATGCCCGCCGGCTTGGCCGTCAGCCCGAACCCGCCACCGCCGTTGCCTTCTGTATCGCCGCCGCCGCCGCCACCGCCACGCACCTTGGCGGCCGGCAGGAACGTGATCCCATCGCGCTCGATCGGCTCACCGAACACCTGCGTCGGCTGCATGCCGTCGATGGTGCGCTTCATCATCTCCTGAATCGAGGCTGTCATCGGTCTGGCTCCTTGGGTGTGGACGACGAGGATAGGCCGATGCGGAGGCCGATGCTTCAAGGCGTCGAGGCTTGCGCCCCGGTGCACGTATCCACGAGGTTCAGCCCATTTGGGGCCGATCCGGGCGCACGGCTTGCGCCCCGGCGCACGACCTGGTCGATTTCAGAGGCAACCTCGTAGTTGGATGCGCCCCGGCGCAAGTCGCGGGTGCGCGCCAGCCCCGACCTCAGGTGGGCCGATGCGCCCCCGGCTCCATCTCGGTCACCGCGTAATGGATGCCGCGCTGGCGAAGGACCGCCAGGTACGGATCGGGGTCGAAGGCCTCCGGGCCCAGCACGCCCGCGCCGGACCAGGCGCCGCTGGCGAGCAACTCCATCGCGACCGTGGGGTTGAAGCCGGTCTGCCAGCCCACGATCTGCAGGCCGAACGTGCGCCAGATCTCCTCCGCGTCGCACATCTGGTAGGCAAACGTCTCGCGCGGCTTGCCGTCCTTGGTTCCCAGCACCCACGTGCCGACGACGGCCCGACCGCGGAACTTGTCGCCCAGGCTGATCGGGTCGGGGGTGATGGCGGCGAGCACGTCGCGCGGCGCGACCTCGACGCCCTTGACGCTCACCCGGTCCGTGCGATCCATGCCCAGGGCATGAATGGTCTTGAGCTTGTCGATGAAGTCGTCGCCCAGCGCGTACTTGAACGTCACGCGGTTGGTCTTGACCCAGCGCGGGACGAGCAGGACCTCCTCGTGCTCGACGTTGACACATTCCACCGGACCGATGCCCTCCGGGAACGGGAACGACTCGGCGCCGCTGAACGGCTCGGTCGTTTGCCAGTCGCCATCGGACCAGATGACCGGCGGGTTGAGGCACTCCTCGATGGTGGTCCAGATGCTGAACACCGG
>JADLBB010000048.1 GCA_020848055.1 Chloroflexota bacterium
CCACCCGCTTCCTGGGCTATGGCGGCGCGGGCTGGACTGCCGCCGCGCCGGCCACGTGACGTTGGGATCGGCTGGAGGCCATCGGCCGCCCTGGCGCGGAGTCGGACTTGCGCCGAGGCGCATCCAACCACGAGGTTCGGGCCGATTTCGGCCACGGGTTGCGCCGGAGCGCACGCATCGGACCGCTTTGAGCCTCTGGAGGGCCTCCTTCGTAGTTGCGTGCGCAGGGGCGCAAGCCAACTGAAGCCGGACGGCACCGCCAAGGTCCTGTGGCCTCAGGCGAGCTCGGCGTGGCGGAAGCAGTCGGTGACGTGGTCGTTGACCAGGCCGGCCGACTGCATGAAGGCGTAGCAGATGGTCGGGCCCACGAAGCGGAAGCCGATCTCGCGCAGCCGGTGCGACATGGCGACCGATCTATCGGTCTGAGGGGGCACGTCGTCGAGCGTGCGCCACCGGTTCTGGATGGTCTCACCGTCGACGAAGGACCAGGCCAGGCCGCTGAAGTCGGGTACCTCGAGGAAGGCACGCGCGTTGCCGATGAAGGCGTCGATCTTGGACCGATTGCGGACGATGCCCGCATCGGCCATGAGGCGATCTCGGTCCGAATCGCCATAGGCGGCCATGCGAACCGGGTCGAAGCCGTCAAAGGCGGCCCGGTATGCCTCGCGTTTGCGCAGGATGGTGATCCAGGCGAGCCCGGCCTGGGCGCCCTCCAGGCACAGCAGCTCGAATAACCGATGCGGGTCGCGCATCGGCACGCCCCACTCTCGATCGTGATAGGCGATGTACAGCGGGTCGTCGCCGGCCCAGTCACATCGCCGTCCGTCGGTCACCCGACACAGGATAGGGCGACGCCCGGACGTCGGTGACGGTCCGGGCGTTCCGAGTGGCGGGTGAGGTTCAGGCCGTGGCGGGTCGGCTCTCGGCGCGGACGACGAGCCGCCGAGCGCGACCGATGAGCGAACCGATCAGGCTCTCCCGCTGCCGCCGTGCCGGTCCGATGGACCGTTGCGGGGGGCGCGAGAAGGTCTGTTCGAGCGCATTCGCCTGGGCGAACGCTGCCAGCGCGAACATCGTCGGTGCCTCCTGTGCGTGTGGATGTTGAACGGTTCGATCATCGATCCGGACCCTCGCCGCGACGACGGCCCGGCGTCCCGGACGGCGGGCGACCTTCGACCGGTGATCGCTACGTCAATTGGCCGCCGCGCACCTTGCGTCCCGACCCTATGCTGATCGGCGATGGCCGATGCTCACGCTTCCATCACAGCCCACCGCCTGACCTTCCTGTTTGCCGACGTCGAGGGCTCGACGCGAATGGCCGAGCAGCACGGGTCGCTGGCGGCCGCCGCCATGGTCCGCTACCACGAGCTAGTGGCAGACGCGGCAGTGCGTCACGACGGGCGCATCTTCGAGCGCATCGGTGATGGAGCCTTCGCCTGCTTCTCCGATGCGTCAGCAGCCGTGGCAGCCGCGATCGAGATCCAGGCGGACCTGGCCGCCGAGGACTGGGGCGTCGTGGGTCGCGTCCGGGTTCGGGTGGCGCTCACCACCGGCGAGGTCGAGGAGCGGCTCGAGCGATTTTTCGGAGCGCCACTGCCGCGCGCGGCTCGCATCCAGTCCCTGGCGAGCGGCGGCGAGACGCTGATGGATGGGGCCACGCTCGACGAGATCGGCAACCAGGCGCCCGAGGGCACCGTCCTGCGCTTCCTGGGCGAGCAGCGCCTGCGCGACCTGCCGGGCACCGAGCGCATCTATGCGCTGGTGCATACTGCACGCGCGTCCAGCGATGACGCACCGCACGAATCGGGCGACGAGGGCAGGAGCGCTAGCGTGGCAGAAGACGAGGGACCGATCCGCGTGCTGCTGGTGGACGACCACGCCATGGTCCGCCGCGGACTGCGCGGCTTCCTGGAGCTGATCAAGGACTTCGACATCGTCGGCGAGGCCGAGAACGGTCGCGAGGCCGTGGCGGCGGCCGATCGCCTGGCACCCGACGTGATCCTGATGGACCTGCTCATGCCCGAGATGGGCGGCCTCGAGGCCATCGCCGCCATCAAGGGCGTGCATCCCGAGATCGAGATCGTGGCGGTCACCAGCTTCATCGAGGAGGAGAAGGTGACTGCGGCCCTGGAGGCGGGTGCATCGGGCTACCTGCTCAAGGACGCCGAGGCCGAGGAGGTCGCCCAGGCCATTCGTGCCGCGTACAACGGCGAGGTTCACCTCGATCCCGCGGTCTCGCGGCTGCTTGCCCAGCGGCTGCGGCAGCGGCGCGACGCCGAACCGGTCGAGCCGCTGACGGCGCGCGAGAAGGAGGTCCTCGCGCAGCTGGCCAAGGGTGCCGCCAACAAGGAGATCGCCTATGAATTGGGGATCACCGAACGCACGGCACGCACCCACGTGTCGAACATCCTCGGCAAGCTTGGCCTGGCGTCGCGCACGCAGGCGGCGTTGTACGCGGTGGAGCACAAGCTGGTCTGAGCTTCTCGCTGGGGAATGCCATCGCAATCGCCCCGTCCGGGCGCATTGCGGCCGGCGCGTCTTCGCCCAGCCCGCAATCGGCCCACCGCGGCCGGTTATCTGATCTGGCCACCAGCTGGTGACCTCGTTTGAGCGTGCGCTGGGCGTCGAATCGGCACATGTGGCTTGCAATCGGCCCCTTCCGGCGCATTGCGGCCGGCGCCCCTCCGCCCAGCCCACAATCGGCCCACCCTGGCGCGTTGCGGCCGCCGCCGCCCCAGCCATACCGCGCGGCGACGGCCGAATGACGTAGCCGAAACGGCCATGGGGCCGATGGGGCACGCCCCCGTCCATGGCGTATCCTCACCGTCTCATGGCCCGCGCAGCCGCTCGAAAGGGACCCAGGACCGATGCCTCCGGGCGCGGCATCCCCGATGCGCACGTCCTGCTGGAGCGCGCCGTGGAAGAGGCGGCCCGGCTCCTGGAGGCCGACGGTGCCATGGTGTACCTGGTCGAGGGCGACCGCCTGCGCTTCGCCTGTGACGCCGGCATCGGCAACGCCGAGGCCAGGCAACTCATCCGCGACCTGGAGCTGCCGCTGGGGGTCGGCCTGTTCGGCCACGCGGCTTCAACCGGCGAGACGATCGTGGCCGGCGACTATCGGCGCGATCGCCGGTTCAAGCACTCGGCGGTGGCGGACCGAATCGTGCTGATCGCCAACATGCGCTCGATGGCGGCGGCGCCGCTCATCGCCGGGGGCGAGGTCATCGGTGCCATCGGCGCCTATTCGTCCCGGATCGACGATTTCAGCGAGGCGGAGGTGGCCCTCCTGCGTGCCCTCGCCGATCATGCCGCGGCCGGCATCGCCAATCAGCGGCTGGTGGAGCAGTCCGCCGCGTCGGAGGCTCGCTTCCGGCATCTCGTCCTGTCGTCACCGGACCTCGTCTGGGAGACGGATGCGGTCGGGCGCTTCACGATCCTGTCCGACCCGCTCACGGCCCTGACCGGGTGGACGCCGGACGACCTGGTCGGCCAGCCGTGGTCGGCCATCGTCGCCCCGGAGTCGATGGACGATGCCAACGCGACATGGGCCGGCCTTCAGTCCGAGCCCACGGTCGTGCGGAAGATTCGCTTCATGCTGCGGCGCCGGGAGGGCGATCCGATCCCGGCCGAGGTCTACGCCATCGGCAGCCAGCGCGACGGCGAGTTCCTTGGCGCGCATGGCTCGATCCGCGACCTGAGCGCTGCCGAACGGCAGGCGGACCAACTCCGCGACCAGACCGAGGAGCTGGAGCGACTGGTCGATGCCCAGCGCACGCTGGCCGAGATGGCGGCCCAGCTGACATCGGTTCGCGAGCCCTCCGACGTGCTGATCCAGGCGTTGCGCGCTGCCGTGCGCCTGCTCAAGGGCAGCGGCGGCCAGATCGGGATGATCGTCACCGACGCCGCTGGCGATCTGCGCTGGGGCGACGGTCACTCGCTGGTCCATGGACGCCTGGTCCCGTTCACCAAGCAGGATCACAGCCGCGTCGAGGAGGGCGTGTCGGGCCGAGCCGTGCGCGAACGGCACGTCTCGTGGACGGACGACTACCTCGCCGACACGACATTCCCGCACGAGTCCGGCGCTGACGCCTCGGCCAGGCGGCTCGGCGTCCGGG
>JADLBB010000049.1 GCA_020848055.1 Chloroflexota bacterium
CCGGTGACCAGCGCCAGCATCGGATCCACCATCGGCGTGATGTCCACCCGTTCGGTGCGGCAACCGAGGTCGGCAACGATGCGCATCGCATCGGTCTCCGACGCCGGTGACGAGGCGCGGTACGGCATGCGGACCGCCAGCAGGTTGTCGGGGCCGATGGCGCGCGCGGCCAGGTAGGCGACCGCCGCCGAGTCCACTCCGCCCGACAGGCCGATGACCAGGCGATCGAACCCGGCCTGGCGCATCTGCGAGGCGATGAAGCCGACGATGACCTCGACCGCCTGCTTCGGCTCCACCTGCGGGAGAGGCGGCAGCTTGGTCACCGCGTTCACCCCTGCTGACCGGCGGCGGGATGCCGCGCGTTGCGCGTGGTGAAACCAAGGGCGAAGGAGGGCCCGCTCCCGCGCTCCTGGTCGCGCGAGACGCGACCGGTCCAGCCTGCACGACCCGCCGTTCGCCGTTGGTCGCGCGAGACGCGACCCCCAGCCCGGACAGCAGAACCCACGGAATCCGTCACGAGTCCGCGGCCCCGTCGATTCCCGCCCGCTCGCCAATGATGCGGTCCAGCTCGCGCCGCACGAGCTCAAGGCGCTCGTCGGCCAGGATCGGCAGTCCGTAGCGGGTCATGCGCAGGTCGTCGGTGTCGAGGGTGCCGACCACGAACGCCTCCTCCCACAATGGCGCCTGGACCACGGCCGAGCCATCGGCGGCCACGATGCGCGAACCGCCCCAGAAGGTCAGGCCCTCCTCGTTGCCGACCCGGTTGCAGAACGCCAGCGGCACCGTCCCGAGCAGCGCGTAGGTGTCCTGCATCTTGTGCCAGCTCGAGATGGCCGCCAGGCCGGCACTCGAGCCCGGCGCCCGTGACGGTCCGGCGGCCAGGTTGACCAGCAACGAGGCACCGTCGAACGCTTGGAGCATCGGCAGGCTGGCGTGCCAGAAGTCCTCGCACACCGACAGGCCGATGCGGCCGATGGGCATGCCGGCGTCGTGGGTCCGGATCCGGTCCCCGGTGCGCGTGAAGCGACCCTCGTCGAAAAGGCCGTACGTCGGCAGGTACACCTTGCGGTGCAGTCCCACCAGCGCCCCGTCGCGGACCAGTGCAGCGCTGTTGCAGTAGCGGTGCTCATCGGTCTCCTCGACGAAGCCGACCGCCACCAGCAGCCCGGGCACGCCGGCGGCCACACCCAGCAGCCGCGGGTCGTCGGCGCGCATGGCGACCTCGGGGACCAGGTCCTGGAGCAGGTATCCGGTCAGGGCCAGCTCAGGCAGGACCAGCAGCTGCACGCCCTCAGTTGAGGCGCGGCGCACGGCACCGGCTGCGATCTCGAGATTGGTGTCGACATCCCCGAGGCGCGTCTCGACCTGGGCCAGCCCGATGCGATATTCCACGCGCGCAGCCTAGCCGATCAGGAGCGCGCCAGGCCCTCGCCCGGGCCGACCGAATCGGAGACGTCGGGTTCGGTGGTGTGCCCGATCGGTTCGGTGGACTCTTCGGCGGAGGTCAGCCGCGCGTCGGAGTGCTCCGCCGCGGCGGCGGCCAGCGCCGATCGCCGGTCACCCATCAGCTCCTCGGCGAAGTGACAGGCGACCTGGTGGCCCGTGCGCAGCTCGCGCAGTGCTGGCGCCTCGGCGACGCACCTTTCCGGGTTGCCGAGCTCGGTCCGCAGCCAGCAGCGGGTGTGGAAGCGGCAGCCTGAAGGCGGGTTGGCCGGCGACGGCACATCGCCGAGCAGGATCATCCGCTTGCGCCGGGTCTCCACCCTCGGATCCGGGATCGGCACGGCACTGACGAGGGCGATGGTGTACGGGTGCAGCGGCTGGTCGTACAGCTGGCGCGACGGCGACAGCTCGACGGTCTGGCCAAGGTACATGACCGCGATCCGATCGCTGATGTGCCGTACCACCGACAGGTCGTGCGCGATGAACAGGTAGGTCAGGTTGAACTCGCGCTGGAGCGATGCCAGCAGGTTGATGATCTGGGCCTGGATCGACACGTCGAGGGCGGACACGGCCTCGTCGGCGGCGATGAACTCCGGCTGCACTGCGAGGGCCCGCGCGATCCCGGCGCGCTGGCGCTGCCCGCCGCTGAACTCGTGCGGGTAGCGGTTGACCGCGTTGCGCGGCAGGCCCACGATCTCGACCAGCTCCTGCGCCCGCCGGCTGGCGGCGGCGCCCCCGGCCAGGCCGTGCACCTTCAGCGGCTCGGCCAGCATCGAGCCGATGGTCATGCGCGGGTTGAGCGAGGCGTATGGGTCCTGGAAGATCATCTGCATCCGGCGTCGCATGCGGTGCATGGCCGAGCCCTTGAGCGCCGACACGTCGGTGCCGTCGAACTCGATCCGGCCGCCGGTCGGCTCCACCAGCCGGATGACGGCCCGGGCGAACGTGGACTTGCCGCAGCCCGACTCCCCCACCAGCCCCAGCGTCTCGCCGCGGTGCACCTCGAGCGACACGCCGTCCACGGCCCGTACGGCACCGACCTGGCGCTCGAAGACCAGGCCCTCGGTGATCGGGAAGTGGACCTCCAGCCCCTCGGTGCGCAACAGCGGAGCGCCGGCGCCGGGCACGGGCGCGGCCGGCGCGCCGGTGGACGTGAGGGCGGTCACGATGCGAGCTCGGCGTCGAAGCCCGATGGCACCAGCCGCTCTCCCTCGGCCGGATACCAGCACGCCACGTCGTGGCCGTCGGCCGTGTCGGGAGCCGGCTCGAGCGACGGGTTTTCAGCCCAGCAGCGCTCCCGGACGTTGAAGCAGCGCGGCGCGAACGGGCAGCCCGCGGCCCGTCGCGACAGGTCCGGTGGCTGGCCCTGGATCGGGACGAGCTCCTCGCGGGTCTGCGCGTCGAGGCGCGGGATGGATTGCAGCAGGCCGACGGTGTACGGGTGGCGCGGCCGCCCGAACAGCTCCTCGGTGGCCGCGCGTTCGACGATGTAACCGGCGTACATGACGTTCGTGTTGCGGGCCATGCCGGCCACGACCCCCAGGTCGTGGGTGATCAGGATGAGCGCGGTGCCGGCCTCCGTGACGGCCGACCGCATCAGGTCCAGGATCTGGGCCTGGATCGTGACGTCGAGCGCGGTGGTCGGCTCGTCGGCGATCAGCAGTTCGGGGTCGCACGCCAGGGCCATGGCGATCATGACGCGCTGGCGCATCCCGCCGCTGAACTGGTGCGGGTAGTTGCGCAGCCGTCGCCGCGCGGCCGGGATGCCCACCGTCTCGAGCAGCTCCACCGACCGGTCGATCGCGTCGCGGTGCGACAGACGCCGGTGGGTCTCGAGGACCTCGGTCATCTGCCGTTCGATCGTCAGCACCGGGTTGAGCGAGGTCATCGGGTCCTGGAAGATCATGGCCATCTTGTTGCCGCGCAGCTGGCGCATCTCCTCCTCGGGCAGCGCCAGGATCTCCTCGCCATCGAACACGACCTCGCCGGCGGTGATGCGGGCCGATGGTTTCGGCAGCAGGCGCATGAGGGCCAGCGAGCTGACGCTCTTGCCGCATCCGGACTCACCAACCACGCCGAGCGTCTCGCCGCGCGCCAGGTCGTAGCTGATGCCGTTGACGGCGTGGACCTCCCGATCGCCGGAGCCGAACGTGACCGCCAGGTCGCGCACGCGCAGCAGCGGCATCTCCGGATCCGGCGCTCGCCGGGATCGCTCCATGCGGTCTCTCATCGGCGCAACTTCGGATCGAGCGC
>JADLBB010000050.1 GCA_020848055.1 Chloroflexota bacterium
CCGACGCCGACTTCGCGGCCTGGGGCCTCGATCGCACCGGGCGCATCATCGCCCGTGCCCTGCAGCAGTACGGCATGATCCTGATCGACGTGTCGGGCAGCTTCAAGATCATGGCCGAGAACCTGGTGGTCAACCCCGACGCCGGCTACGACTGGAACGACGCGTCCATCCGGCTCACCCGCAACACCACCTCACCCATCCCGACCAGCGCCTTCCGCGTGCTCAAGCTGCCCACCGGCAGCGGCGGGACCCACGGCGGCTGCCTGCGCTGATGGGCGACACGCTCGCATGGAGCGGGCCGCGACGTCGACTACGATCTGCATCATGATGGGACGTGCGACCCGGGGCTCGGCGGCCCGACGGTGAGCCCGCGGCGCACGCGCGTGCGCGCGGCCCTGGTGCCGCTGTCGATGGTTGCAGTCATGGGGCTGGTCGGGATCACGCTGGTCGGCGGTTGGCCCAGATCGCTCTTGGCTGACTCGAGCGCCAGCCCGGACGGGGCGATCACCGACCGGCCGTACACCGATGATTCGGCCTGGAATACGCCGATTGCTCCCGGCGCGCCAGTCGATCCGCGGTCGGATGGAATGGTCTCCACCATCCTGGCGGGATCCGATCTGGAGGGCATCACCTCTGACTCCACCCAGTACAGCTTCCCGGTGTACGAGGCGGCGGCGGACACTCCACGTCACGACCTGCCATGCCTCTGGTACAAGTGCACCGTCGTCGACCCGGCAGATCCGGAGAATCCAGATCGGGTCGAGGTGCTGCCCGACGTGCCCATTCCCGACGATGCGCGCCCGTCGCCAGGTTCGGACGGCTCGATGATCATCATCGATCTCGACACCGGCACCGAATACGACCTGTGGATGGTCCGGCGCCAGATCGACGGATCGTGGTCGGTGGCCAACGGATCGGTCTACAACATCAACTGGGATGGAGTGCCGGTGGTCTATGGCTCGCGCGGGGCCGGACTGCCGTACCTGGCGGGCCTGATCCGTCACGCGGAGATTGCGGCCGGCCGGATCGATCACGCGATCGCCTTCGCCTACCCAACCGTCGCCGCCGACGGCTGCGTGTGGCCGGCATCCAAGACCGACGGGACCAGCACCGACCCGGACGCGATCCCCGAGGGCGCCCGCCTGCAGCTTGATCCCGCGCTGACCGATGCGGACTTCGAAGCCTGGGGCCTCGATCGCACCGGTCTCATCATCGCGCGCGCCCTGCAGCAGTACGGCATGATCCTCGTCGATGTATCCGGCCGGCCCAAGATCGTGGTCGAGGACGTCGCCATCAACCCGTATGCCGATGCAAGTTGGAGCGATCCTGGCACCCTCCTCGATGACCAGGTCATCTCCGCCATCCCGATCACCTCCTTCAGCGTCCTGGCGCTGCCCGCGGGCTACAACTTCCTCGCGGCCGATGGTCCCCGCCATGGCGACTGCTACCGATAGGCGCATGAGACTGCTCGAGATGCTCTTCTGGTCGCTGGCCGCCGCAGTCGGGTACACGTATGCGGGTTACCCGGCCATCCTGGCGATTCTCGGACGCCGTCGGCCTGAACCGAGTTACCCGCCCCTCGAACGACTGCCCTCGGTGACGCTGATCATCGCGGCCTACAACGAGGAGGCCGTGATCGCCGACAAGCTGCGCAACAGCCTCGGGCTCGACTACCCTGCCGACCTGCTTGAGATCATCATCGCCGCCGATGGGTCAGATGACGGAACCGCCGAACAGGTGCGGGCCTTCGAGTCCGATCGAGTGCGCCTGTTGGCCCATCCCGAGCGTCGCGGCAAGGCAGCCGCGCTCAACCGGGCAGCGCAGATCGCGACCGGAGAGGTGCTCGTCTTCTCCGATGCCAACAACGCCTACAGCCCGACGGCCATTCGCGAGTTGGTGGCACCGTTCACAGACCGCAGCGTGGGGGGAGTGATCGGTGCCAAGCGAATAGTGTCGGGAGCCGAGGAGCACGGCGAGTACGAAGGGCTGTACTGGCGCTACGAGTCGTTCATCCAGCGCATGGAGACCCGGCTCGGGTCCTGCACAGCAGCGGTCGGTGAGATCATGGCCGTTCGGCGGAGCGCCTTCGAGGCGCTGCCGGACGGCATCATCTGCGACGACTTCTACCAGATCATGCGCCTGCTCCGCAAGCGATACCGGGTCGTGTACGAGCCGCTTGCGCGATCAACGGAGCGCGGGTCTCAGACGTCGGGCGAAGAGATGGAGCGACGCGCGCGCATCGTCGCCGGCCGCTTCCAGGCCATGTCGATGAGCCACCATCTTCTGCCGTTGCACAGTCCGCGGCTGTTGTGGCAGATCGGGTCCCACAAGTTCCTGCGCCCGCTCGTGCCGATCGCGATGATCGGGATGGCCGCGTCGAACCTGTTGCTGGCCATCTCGGGCAGACCGCGCTGGATCGGGATGCTGTGTCTGCAGGCGGTTTTCTACGCCACCGGCTGGCTGGGCCCGCGCCTGAGGCTGGGTGGGATGCCCGGGCGCATGGTCCAGCTCTCGTCGTTCCTGATCAGCAGCAACCTGGCGGCGCTTCTTGGACTTCGTCGCATCCTGTTCCTGCGTGGCCGGGCGCACCTGTGGAGCCGCGTTCGACGCGGCGACTGGACCGACTCGACCTAGGTCGTTCCAGGCGCGCGGCCCGCGGCGAACAGTTCGACCAGCCGCGCGCTCACCACGTCGAGGTCATACGTCTCGCGGACGAGGCGAGCCGCGTTCTCGACCATGCTCGCGCGCATGGCCTCGTCGGTGGCAAGTCGCCGCACCGCGTCGGCGATGGCAGCCCCGTCGCGTGGCGGGACGGCGAGCCCGGTTCGTTGGTCGTGGACGATCTCGGGGATGCCGGAGATGGCGCTGGCGACGACTGGAAGCCTCGCCGCCATCGCCTCCATGATCACCACCGGCAGCCCCTCGCGACGCCCGCTCGCGGTCGGCACGCTGGGGACCACGAGCAGGTCGGCCTCGTGCATAAGCTTGATGACCTGGTCACGCGTCTGGCGACCCAGGAACCTGATGCGGTCGTCCATTCCGCGTCGCGCCACGTCGGCCTCGAGCGCGGCCCGGTCCGGGCCGTCACCGGCGAGCCAGCACACCGCGTCGATCCCACGCTCGGTGAGCAGGCTCATGGCCTCGAACAGGTATCGGTGGCCCTTGACCTCGTACATCGTTGCCACGCACAGCAGGCGCAAGGGTGAGCCGGGCCCGCGCGCTTGACGGGGACCCTCGAAACTGGCCGTGTCGATGCCGCACGGCACCACGACCACGCGCGCGGCTGCTCCCTCCGGCGCCAGTCGCTCCATGAACTGGCGCCCGTCGGCGGAGATCGCACGGGCGAAAGCGGCCGATCCGATCTTCTCTCGCAGCATGTGCTGGTCCACCTGCAGATCTGCCCCGTGCCCGGTGAACGAGTAGTCGATGCCGGACAGCGCCCGGATCACGAAGGCGGCGGTGGTCGGGTGGTTCGCGAAATGGGCGTGCACGTGGGTGATGCCGGCGCGGCGCATCTCCGCCCCGATGTGCACCGCCCTGGGAAAGATGGCCAGGCCGCCGAGCAGGTGGTTGGGGCTGCCCAGGTTGCAGCGCACGACCGTGGCCAGGGTCGCGAGAAAGGCGATCGGGCGACGCACCAGCGCCGAGCCGACGTCGCGCAGGATCGCCCAGCCAAGCAGGCCACCGTAGTGCACGCGCGGAAGCAGCTCGCGCGCCTCGGCGTGCATCACCAGTTCGCCCTCCTCGTCGCTCATCAGGTCGATGGCCTTTGCGAAAGTCGAGGCTCCATCGGGGTGAACGCGCGTCCTGCGTTCGCGCAGCAGGGGATAGATCTCGACCCGCAGTCCGCGCCGTTCCAGCGCCAGGATCTCGTACAGGATGAACGTCTCGGTCAGGCGCGGGAAACGCGACATGATGTACGCCACTCGCGGGCCGTTGGGTCCGTTCGCGTTCACGATGAGCCCCGATTGCCACCGATGGTGTGCCAGCGCCAGGCGCTGCCGATGATGTCCTCGAGTCCGTGCTCCGCTCGCCAACCGATGCGATCTCGGGCCAGCGTTGGATCGGCCCACATGGCGGGCATGTCGCCGGGCCTGCGCGGCCGGTCAACCGTCGGGACCTCGGTGCCGGCCACCCGCTGGACCATGTCGATCACTTCGCGCACCGATGCTGGTCGGCCGGTGCCGATGTTGAGGGTCAGTGGTCGATCGGACTCGGCCAGGGCGTGGAGCGCGCCGATGTGAGCCGACGCGAGGTCCGAGACGTGGATGTAATCACGTAGCGCCGTTCCGTCCGGTGTCGGATAGTCCGTTCCGAGCACCTGCACCGGCGG
>JADLBB010000051.1 GCA_020848055.1 Chloroflexota bacterium
CACTCCGAAGCCAGTGAAGGGAGAGGCCGTGACCGACGCCGCGAGCAACCGCACCTTCTTCAACGCCCCGGACAGCCACCAGCCGCGCTGGGCGTTCAACGAGGCGGTCCGCGTGGATGCGGGTCGGTTACTCGTGACGAGCGCCGTGACCGGGTTCGAGGCCGATGGGTCATTGGCCGCGGGCGACATCGTCCGTCAGGCCGAGGCCGCGTTCAGCAACCTCGAGGCGGTGCTCCGCTCTGCGGGGGCGACCATGCGTGATGTCATCAAGGTCACGGTCTTCCTGGCAGAGCCGTTCGCCGTCCACCGCGAGCGGCTTCAGCCGATCAGGGCCCGCTACCTGACCGCCGACTACCCGGCGAGCACGCTCGTCCAGGTGAGCGGGTTCTCACACCCCGACTGCCTGTTCCAGATCGAGGCGATGGCCGTCGTGGGCTGACCGGTCCTCCCTGGATCGGTGGCCGGATAGCGGGTCGGTCGTCGAGACGGAGGACCTAGCCGCGCCTTATCGAGCGCTTGATGGTTGCTCCGAGACTGGATGCCAGCAATGACGTCGCGCCGACCTCGCCACTGACGATGGCCGCAGCCTCCTCGGGGGTCGCCGCCGCGAGCTTTGCCTCGAGACATCGAGCGAAGTCTCCGATCAGCCGCTTGGAGACCTCCTGGAGAAGGCCAGTACGCCCGAACTGGGCCGCCGGCCCGGCGAGCGTGATGTCAGACGCGATCGAGACCTTGGTCGTGGTCGGGCCGACCTCGGCGAGGACGTAGTGGACCGACACCTGGCCGCGGCTTCCACCCCGCTTGTCGATGCCCTGGCCGGTGATGGTCGCGGCATGCTGCTCCGGTTCGGGCACGACCGTCGCCTCGCCCTCGAGGCCAAGGCCGATCGGCCCGAGGCGAACGGACATCCGTCCGGCGAAGCGACCGCCGCCGAGGTCATCGGTAAGCTGTGCACCGGGCAGGCAGGCCGAGACGGACGGCACATCCTGGAAGGCCGTCCAGACCGCGTCGATGGGGCTGGCCACCGTGAATTCGTTGTCGATCCTCATCGGGTCCTCCGTCGTGCTTCGTTCATGATGCGTGGTCGGTGGTCTGTTCGGTGCCGGCGAATGGTGCTGGTCGGACCCCGTCGTCGCCCGTTGGGTCGTCCGGTCCGCGCCTCGCGCGGCGTAGTGCGAACGCACCGATGACGGCGACGGAGCCCAGGGCGAGCGCACCACTGGCCATGCTGCCGCGGATACCGATGACCTCGCCGAGGAAGCCGGCAAGGAACGCTCCGAACGGGCTGGTGCCCTGGAACAGGGTGGTGTACAGGCCCATCACCCGTCCCCGCAGGGCATCCGGCGTGGACGACTGGACCGTCACCATCGCATTCTGGGCGAGGGCGATCTGACAGAACCCCAGGGCGATGACGGAGCCGAAGGCGAGTGGCGGTGACTCGAGGACGGCCAGCAGGCCGAGCAGCGCGGCCATGCCCAGCATCCCACCCACCAGCCAGGGGCGTCGGTCGCCGCGGGCCATCGCCGTCACCACATACGAGGCGATCACCGCCCCACCGCCCCACAGGGCGATGAACGCGCCAAAGCCGCCGCCGCCCAGCCCGAGTGCCTCTGACACATACAGCGGGGCGAGGGTCTGGAACACCTGTATCCCGAGCACGCCCCCAGCGGTCACCAGGAGCAGCGCCCAGCGGATCTGTGGCTCACGCGCCGCGAAGCGTGCCCCCTCGACCAGCGATTCGATGATCCCCGCGTTCGTCGGTGTCCGCTCGACGCGGTGATAGCGGTGGTGCTCGAGCCAGATGATCGACACCGTGACCGCGAAGGCTGCGGCTGCCGATGCAAGGAAGCAGGCCTCGACCCCGGCGGTCGCGATGATCAGCCCCGATAGTCCCGGGCCGATGAACCGCGTCGTGTTCCAGGCGGTCGCGTGCAGCGATACGGCGCTGGTCAGGTCCGCGCGTGGGATGAGTTCCGCAACGTATGCCTGTCTGACCGGGAGTTCGATCGCGGTCATCACCCCGAACGACAACGCGAAGGCGGCAAGTAGCGGGATGGTCGCGCCGCCACTGCTCGCGACGATGGCCAGTGCGATGGCCTGGGCGACCGACGCCAGTTGGGTCAGGGTAAGCACCCTGCCCCGGTCGACCCGATCCGCGACGACACCACCGATCGGCGAGATGACGAGGGTCGGCAGGAACTGGAACCCGGCGATCAGACCCAGCTGTGCCGGGCTTGCTCCGAGCTCGACGGCCAGCCAGGGCAGCGACACCATCTGCATCCAGACGGCAGTGCCACGCAGCAGCATGCCGCCGAAGTAGACCCGGAACCCGGCGTGCGAGAGGGCGCGAAAGCCCTCGGACCGCTCGGCTGGGCTGGTGCCCTGGTCATCGCCGTCCGATCCGCTTCGGCCGCTCTGATCCGGGCCACTGGCCGAGGCCATCCGCGCGCACCCCTCCAGACGATTCTCGGGCGACCCCTTGGGGTCGGACAGCCCGGGTCACATTGTATGCAGCCGGTTGATGGATGCGTACACGGTTCGCGAGAACGGATACGATGTCCGCGTGTCCCCAAGGCTCATCCATGCCATAGGTCTGGCCGCGTGTGTCGGGATCGCCTTCGCCGCGCGTTGGCTGGCGGGCACGCTCGGCGTGGCCATCGACACGGCGCTCGCGTTGGGCATCGGGTTGGCCGTCGGACTGGTGCCAGCCGTCAGGCCATCACTGCTGCCCGGGGCCGGCGTCGCCGCGCGTATCGCGCTGCGGCTTGGCGTGGCGCTTCTGGGAGCACGGCTGACCCTGGGTGAGGTCCTGACCGGTGGCGCCGACGCGCTGGTCGCGGCGGCCATCATCGTGGTCCTGGGCCTTGTCGTCGGAGCCTTGGCAACGCGGCGTCTCCGACTCGAACGCCAGCTCGGCGGCCTGGTCACGGCCGGGATGGCCATCTGCGGGAACTCGGCGATCATGGCTTTGGCGCCGATCATCGGAGCGCGGGATCGCAACACGACCTATGCCGTCTCGACGATCACGATCTTCGGTCTCCTTGGGGTCCTGCTGCTGCCGGTGATCGGGCACCTCATCGGCCTGTCCGACGCGCAGTTCGGGATGTGGGCTGGCCTCGGGGTGAACGACACGGCCCAGGTGGTCGCCACCGGGTACGCGTTCTCCGTGCCTGCCGGTGATGCGGCCACGATCGTCAAGCTGACCCGCAACCTGGCCATCGCACCGGTCGTCATCGGCGCCGCCTTCATGGCACGCGGTGCCCGCGGCGGGGCTGTCGCCGACGACGGCGCGCTCACCCGATTTGCGCTCGTCCGCGCTGTGCCGTGGTTCGTGGTCGGGTTCGTCGCCCTCGCAGCGGCCCGGTCACTCGGATTGCTTGACTTCAGCCTTCCTGGTGGCGAGTCGCTGGCTGCGGCCATGTCGACCGCAGCGGCGATCTGCATCCTGGTCGCCCTTGCCGGTGTCGGTCTGTCGGCCGACCTGCGCGCCACCCTCCGAGTCGGGCCGAGGCCGTTCCTGCTCGGGTTCGGACTGTGGCTGATGATCGTCCTCGTCGCCCTTGGGCTGGCGCTGACCCTGGCCGACGGATAGGGTTTGGCCGTTCCGAGGACGGTCAAGCGTGGGGACAATCCTGCTACCATTGTCTACATGTCAAACGAGTCCGACCCCCTGCCCACCTCCCCGCTCGTCACGGCCGATTGGCTCGCGGAGCATCTCGATGATCCGTCGGTCACGGTAGTCCAGCTCCTGTACGAGCCGGACATCGACGACTACAGCGACGGCCATATCCCGGGGGCCGTCGTACAGCCGTGGAAGCGTTTCCTGTGGGACGACTTCCGACGCGATTTCGCCACCCCGGCGCAGATCGCTGCCCGGCTCGGTGCCATCGGCGTCGGACCGGACGACACGCTGATCCTGTACAGCGGCCGGAACCACTACGCGATGTACGGCTACTGGGTCCTGCACGAGATGGGCGGTCATGCGAACGTCCGCGTCCTCGATGGCGGGATCGCTCGCTGGCGTCTCGATGGACG
>JADLBB010000052.1 GCA_020848055.1 Chloroflexota bacterium
AGGTCGGCGTCGCGACCGCCGTGCATAGCGTCATCGTCAGGTCGCCGTTGACCCAGCGGTCGGCCAGCCCGTCGCCGTTGAGATCGGTGGCCGAGCCGGCGGGACATGGTCGGGTGACCACGAAGTTCGGCGAAGACACCGTCAGGATGCCGAACGACTGGAGGGCGGCATCCAGCGTCGCCGTGCAGCGGTCGATGTCGTTGACCGCCCGCGACGCCACCACGTCGTATCGCTGGATCGTGGCCGTGCGAGCCGCCTCGCGAACGGCATTGGTGAGGGTCACGTTGGCGCCGAAGATCAGGCCGAACTGGATGATGCCCACGATGACCAGCAGGATCGGCAGCAGGACCGCCGCGAACTCGACGAGGGCCTGGCCGCGTGGGTGCGTCGGACACGACGAGCCGGGCATCCCGCTCGAGGGTGCCCGGTCGCTCGGTCCGCGCGATTGTGCCGAGGAGTGGCTCAATGGATTCACGCCCGTTCGGCGAATGACGTCTGGCACGCGGATCTTAGGAACGGTCCACGCTCCGCCGAAATAGGCCGTTGGGAGCGGTGCGCATGGGAAGGATGGTGGGCGGTTAGAATCGAGGCCCCATGCCCGACCTGCAGGTCCGCGCCCCGTATCAGCCCACGGGCGACCAGCCAACCGCCATCGCCTCGCTGGCCGACGGCATCGACCGCGGCCTGAAACACCAGGTGCTGCTGGGCGCCACCGGCACCGGCAAGACATTCACCGCGGCCAAGGTCATCGAGGCCGTCCAGAAGCCGACGCTGGTCATGGCGCACAACAAGACGCTCGCCGCGCAGCTGTACCAGGAGTTCAAGGAGTTCTTCCCCGACAACGCGGTCGAGTACTTCGTCAGCTATTACGACTACTTTCAGCCGGAGGCCTACCTGCCCCGGACCGATACGTACATCGAGAAGGACTCGTCCCGCAACGACGAGATCGACCGGCTGCGACACAACGCCACGCGCGCGCTGTTCGAGCGCCGCGACGTGGTCATCGTGGCCTCCGTGTCGGCCATCTACGGCCTTGGCGCGCCGGTGGACTACGGGGCGACGGTCATCAACCTCAAGCGCGGCGGGCATTACCGGCGTGACGGGATCCTGCGCCACCTGGTGGACCTGCAGTACCAGCGCAACGACGCGGCCCTGGGCCGGGCGAAGTTCCGGGTCCGCGGCGACGTCCTGGAGGTCCAGCCGCCGCACGGCGAGTTCGTCGTGCGGGTGGACTTCTTCGGCGACGAGGTGGAGCGCATCGTCGAGATCGACGACCTTACCGGCGAGGTCCTCGCCGAGCGCGACGAGGTCAACCTGTACCCGGCCACGCACTACGTGACGCCGCGCGAGAAGATGCTCGTCGCCATCGATCGGATCTCCGACGAGATGGACGAGCGCGTCGGCTGGCTCAAGGACCAGGGCCGCGAACTGGAGGCCGCACGGCTCCAGCAGCGAACGCAGTTCGACCTCGAGATGATGCGCGAGGTCGGCTTCTGTTCCGGGATCGAGAACTACTCGCGCCACCTCGCCGGTCGCGAGGCCGGGTCACGTCCCTGGACCCTGATCGACTACTTCCCGACCGACTTCCTGCTCGTCGTGGACGAGAGCCACATCACGATCCCGCAGGTCCACGGCATGTACAAGAACGACCGCACGCGCAAGGAGATCCTGGTGGACTTCGGGTTCCGGCTGCCGTCGGCGCTCGACAACCGGCCGCTGACCTTCGAGGAGTTCGAGGATCACATGAGCCAGGTCGTGTACATGTCGGCCACGCCGGGGCCATACGAGACCGAGCGCGCACAGAACGTTGCCGAGCAGTTCGTCCGTCCGACCGGGGTGGTCGACCCGATCATCAGCGTAAGGCCGACGGCCGGCCAGATCGACGACCTGCTGGCCGAGATCCGCACCACCGTCGAGCGGCGCGAGCGCGTGCTCGTCACGACCCTGACCAAGAAGATGGCCGAGGACCTTGCCGACTACCTGGCCGAGCTGGGGATCAAGGTGCAGTGGCTGCACTCCGAGGTTGACACCCTCGAGCGCGTCGAGATCCTGCGCGACCTGCGCCTCGGCGTGTACGACGTCCTGGTCGGCATCAACCTGCTGCGCGAGGGCCTCGACCTGCCGGAGGTGACGCTGGTCGCGATCCTGGACGCCGACAAGGAGGGCTTCCTGCGCTCGGGCGGGTCGCTCATCCAGGTCATCGGTCGGGCGGCGCGGAACATCGGGGGGCGCGTGATCATGTACGCCGACCGCGTGACCGATTCGATGCGCGCGGCCATCGATGAGACCGATAGGCGCCGGGCCAAGCAGATCGCGTACAACACCGAGCACGGCATCACGCCCGAGACGGTCCTCAAGGACATCCGCGACATCCACGAGGGCCTGCGTCGGGTGGCCGAGCAACGGGCCGAACTGCAGGTGACCGGCCGCGAACCGGAGGAGATCGCCCAGATGGCCTCGCGGCTGGAGGCGCAGATGAAGGAGGCGGCGCGCAACCTCGAGTTCGAGCGAGCCGCGGCCCTGCGCGACGAGGTGCTGCAGTTGCGGCGCCTGCGCGAGGAGCTGGCCGCCGCTCCCGGTGACATCCCGGCCGACGTGTATGCCGCCGCGGCGGCCGAGGCGCCCGCGCGCGCCCGCGAGGCCGAGCAGGTGTTCAGCGTCCAGGTCCGTCCGAACGTGATCGCCGCAGGTGGCCGCCGCCGCCCGCCCCGCAGGAGACGTGCATGAGCGAGGCCGGCTGATGGCGGGCACGATGCCGCACGCCATCTTCATCGAGACCGGGCTGGACGGGCGCGATACGGTGGCGGCCTACGCGGCCGAGTTGCCCGGATGCGCCACGTTCGCCACGACGGCCGATGACGCGGCGGCCGCCATGCCGTCGCGCGTGAGCCGCTTCGCCGAGTGGCTCCGCGAGCACGGCGAGGACGCCCCGAGCTTCGTGGGCGATAACTGGTACGAGGTCGAGCGCGCCGTCGCGGCCGATGGCCGGCGCGCAGCCTTCACGCTCGACGAGCTGCCACCGAGCCCACATGAGTTCGCCGCCTGGTCGCGCTGGCTTGAGCTGGCGCGCGAGGCGCTGGCGGATGCCCTCGATGCGGGCGACCCGCTGGCCGCGGCCGATCTGCTGGCCGCGATCGAGCGCCAGGACTCCGGCTTCGCCGCAGCGCTCGACGGTCGGTCGCCGGGCCCATCCGACGACCCGATCGATCGGCTGTACGAGGCTCGCGACTGCCTCACCGATGCCCTGCAGGCCGCCGGCCCGGCGGCCGACGGCGTGCGTCGCATCCTGCGCCTCGCCATCGCCGACGACCTTCGCGCCGCCGACGCCCTTCGCCCGCCGGCGTGACCGAACCCGACACGACGGCGCCGAAGCGTCTGCGGCACGCGGGCGATTGGCCGGTTCCCGCGCCGCGGCGGGCGGCGCGCGGGACGGAGCTGCGGCGGCTGCAGGACAGGTTGCCCCGGTGTCCCGACGAAGCCGCACCCGTCCTGTCGGGCGATGGGACCGAGCGGGCCATGCTCATCGGCCAGGCCCCCGGCTGGCGCGAGATCGAGACCGGCCTGCCGTTCGCCTGGGACGCCGGCAAGCGGCTGTGCGGCTGGCTGTCGGTGGCTGGCATCGGGGTGGACGAATTCCGCGAGCGCTGGTACGTCACCAGCGTCGCGAAGTGCTATCCGGGCCGCGCCCCGGGCGCCTCGGTGGATCGACCGCCGTCGCGCGCGGACATCGCCGCCTGGGCTCCCACGCTCGAGCGCGAGCTCGAGCTGGTGCGGCCATCGCTCCTGGCGCTGGTGGGCGGCGTGGCGCATCGGTACGCGTTCGGCCAGTCCGCCAGGCTCGACCAGTTGGTCGGCCGCGAGCTCGCATGGGCGCGCGCGCCCGGCGCGACGGTCGTGTGCCTGCCGCATCCATCGGGCGCCTCGACCTGGCTCAACGACCCGGCCCATATCGAGCTGTGGCGGCGCGGGATCGAGATCCTGCGCGACCGCTGGGCCGCCCTGGCATGAGCCGCGACCTGCGCCTGGGCGTCCTCGGCCTGGTGGCCCTCGGCGCGTTCGTGGCCGTGATGATCGGCATCGGCTCGCTGGGCGGCACGCGTGGCGACGTCGTGCCTCTGTCGGTCAACGAGGCCCGCGCCGGAGGACGTGCTGCAGACCGCTGGGGCGACGCGGAGGTCTACGTGCATGGCTGGTATGCCGCGCTTGACGCCGACTGCAGCGGGGACGACGGCGGTGCCGATCCATCGGTCAACTGGCTGCAGCGCGAGTGCCCGCTGCGCGTCCTGATGCCATCGCAGCCCGGGGAGGATGTCACCCAGGCAGATCTCCTGCGGGACGGCGTCATCCTGTCGTCCCCGACCGACCGGGTGTTCCCGTCTCGCGCCGAGCCGACCGGGCCGAACCTGCGCGGCGGCCAGCTCGTGTTCGTGGGGCACTTCGACGACGCGGCCGCCGCGCACTGCGTCCCGGAGCGAGTCGAGCGCTGCCGCAACACGTTCGTGGTGCGCGACTACGATGACCAGGTGCGCTGACCGGGTAGGATTGTGCAGACCGGCGGACCGCGGCGGCCTGGAGAAGGAGGAGAGTCCGTGGATTACCTGGCTGGCCTGGTCGCGATCGCCCTCGGGCTGTCGCTCCTGTTCTTCGGTTTCAATCTGTGGCTGTCGCTGCTGCCCGTCATCGGCTTCTTCGTCGGATTCGTGAGCGGCACGGCGCTGGTGTCCTGGCTGCTCGGGGACGGGTTCCTGGCCAACGTGCTGGGCATTGGTGCAGGCGTCGTGGTGGCCGTGGCATTCGCGGTGCTGGCCATCGTCTGGTGGTGGGCCGGCGTGATCGTGGCCATCGGCGGACTCGGGTTCTCGATCGGCTTCGGCGTGCTGCCCTGGATCGGACTGAACGTCACGTTCCTGTCGGTCCTGATCGGGCTGGCGGTCGGCGCGGCCTTCGCCCTGCTGGCGATCGTCCTCCGGCTGCCGCGCGCGCTCGTCATCGTCTCCACGTCACTGTGGGGCGCCGCCGGCGTCCTGGCCGGGATCATGTTGTTCCTCGGCATCATCGATGCGGCCGACCTGGGATTCGGCGCGGTCAACGAGGTCCTGAGCGAGTCGCTCCTGTGGTCGATCGCCTGGATCATCCTGGCCTTCGTGGGAATGGCCGAGCAGACCGTCACGACCGAGGCGGTCTCGCTCGTGCCGGACGATGCAGGAGCGCCACCGATGGCACCCAGGCCGCCCGCGGCGCCAGCCGGCTGAGACCTCCGAACCGAGCGCGCACGGGCGGCGTCCCTGACGCGGGCGGCTATGAGGACGCGGGCGGCTATGAGCCGGTGGTCATGTCCAGCAGTCCTGCCCGGCGCGCGCGGCGCATGAACCAGCCGAAGGCAGCCAGCGCCAGCAGCACGGCGATGGCCGTGGTGATCGCCAGGTAGACCAGCACCTGGCCATCGCCGAGGTCGCCGAGCACGCCCGGCGAACCGTGGCCGAGCAGCCCGCGTCGCGATGCCTCCAGCCACCAGGTCGTCGGCATGGCGAAGGCGATCGGGTGCAGGATCGACGGCAGGACGTCGATCGGGAAGATGGCGCCCGAGACGAGGTACAGCGCGCCGGCGATGGCCTCGGGATAGGACCAGGCCTCCTGGCGCAGTTGCAGGCACCAGCCGGCCATGAACAGACCGATGGCGTTCACCGCCAGCAGGCCGAGGATCGTGGCCGGGATGAACAGGACGAGGTCCGGTTGGAGCCGCACGCCCAGGAAGACCACGCCGACCACGAGCGTCAAGGCGACCGCGATGAGCGCGACCAGCACGCGCGCCGCCGACCGGCCCAGCAGGAAGGCGAACAGCGACGATGGCGTGACGACGACGTACTTCATCATCCGGTAGCGCTCGCGGTCCTCGAGGATGGACTGCACCATGCCTGCCACGACGCCGAGCACGACGTTCCAGAGCGCGCTGCCCACGATCAGGAACTGGAGGAACGCAGTGCCCCGGCCGCCGGTGACGACCCAGAACATGACGACCAGGATCATCGCCGCCGCCAGCGGCTTGATGATCGTGTAGACCGCGAACAGGAAGGGGTCCGACCAGTTCGACTGGATCGCCCATCCCAGGCGGACGGCGGTTCGGAACGTGCGCCACGCGTCACCGAGCGTGGAGCGGGGGATGCCCGGCGCGAGCGAGGTCACTGCCATCGCAACGTCAGCCGTCCCTCGCGGCGAGCGAGCGTCTCAAGGTAGCCGAGCGCCAGCCTGGCCCCGACGAGAAAGACGACGGCCATGACGGCGAGGATCGCGATCTCGGCCGCGACCGGCAGGACGCCCGCGACGTCGCTGCCGGCGAAGACGAGCTGGCGCATGGCATCCAGACCGACGGCCAGGGGCAGGGTCGCCACCACCAGTCCGGCCAGCGGTCCGATGGCGCCGATCGGGAAGTTGACGCCGCCCAGGAAGTAGATCGGCTCCTGCAGGAGCTGCGCCAGGTGGAAGGCCTCCCGGCCCCACAGCAGGAACAGGGACGCGAACAGCATGCCCAGCCCGTACAGCGGGATCATGGTGAGCAGGAAGACGCCCGCCAGCAGCCATGGCTGCTGGATGTCGAAGCTGACGCCGTACAGGATCGAGCCGATCGCGATCACCGCCAGCGCGCGCGAGCTCGTCATGACCAGGCCACCGATGGCCATGCCGGCCAGGACGCTCATCAGGTGCATCGGTGCGGTGAAGTACAGCTCCAGGTTGCCCTGGTCCTTCTCCCAGTAGAACTGGGCGGCCATCATCCACACCACGTTGAGCCAGAAGGCCGCCATCGCACCGCCGATGACGACGAAGCCGATGTACTCCTCCGGCGCCTCGAGCGCGCGGTAGACGAACACGAAGGCGCTGACCGCCAGGAACGGCAGGAAGATCTCGAAGAACAGCCACGATGGCTCACGCGTGAGGCCGATGACGCGCGGGTAGGCCCGGCCCATCACGGCCCGCAGGTTGGACCGGATGACGCGCTCGGTCGACCATTCGGCGGCCTGGCGGGCCGACGCCGTGGTGCCAGTCCCGGCGGCGGTCATGCGGGCTCCTCGTCATCGTCGAAGCCGCGCCCGACCAGTTCGACGAAGACGTCCTCCAGGCTCGGCTCAGACTTGGACAGCCCGACGAGGTTCGATCCGATCCCGGCCACGGCGTTGACGACGCTGGTCAGGGCCGAGTCGTCGGCCAGGGCGACCTTGAGCGCGACGCGGTCGGCCGCGGCCCCGGCCGAGGTGCCGTCACCGGCGCCGTCGGCGCGCACGGCCGACAGGACGCCCGGCAGCGCGCCGATCGTCCCCAGGCCGCCGTCAGCGGGCAGCTGGTCGAGCTCGATGCGGAAGATGGACTCGGCCTGCACGCGGCGCCGCAGCTCATCGGGCGTGCCGAGTGCGAGGATCTTGCCGCGGTCGACGATGGCGATCCGATCGCACAGCAGTTCGGCCTCGACCATGTAGTGCGTCGTGAGCAGGATCGTCCGGCCGGGCGCGGCCGCCATCCAGCCCAGGGTGTGCTCGCGCAGCTCGCGGGCCGCGGCGACGTCGAGGCCAAGGGTCGGCTCGTCGAGGAACAGGACCCACGGATCGTTGAGCAGGCCGCGCGCGAAGTTGAGCTTCTGGCGCTGCCCGGTCGAGAGCGTGCGAACCTTCTGGTCCCGTTGCTCGCCGAGCCCGGTCAGCTCGATCAACTCGTCGACGCGACGCCAGCCGTCGCGGTTGGTCAGCCCGTAGAACTGGCTGAACATCCAGAGTTGCTCGCGGGTCGTGAGCAGGCCGTATCCCGACTGTTCGCCACCGGAGACCATGTTGATGACGCGCCTGATCTTGGCGGTCTCGTTGACGACGTCGAAGCCGGCGACCCGGGCCGTGCCGCTTGTGGGCAGCAGCAGCGTGGTCAGGATCTTGATGAGCGTCGTCTTGCCCGCGCCGTTGGGCCCGAGCAGCCCGAA
>JADLBB010000053.1 GCA_020848055.1 Chloroflexota bacterium
AGGGCGGTTACCCGCTGTCGATCCCGGGCAACTGGGCGATCCTGCTCGGCGGGCTGCTGCGAACGGGGGTGGACATGAGCGCCGCCGATCCGATCCAGGCCATCGCCCGCCTCGATGACCGCCCGGTGCTCGTCGTGTCCGGAGGCCAGGATCGCTCGATCGGCCGGACCGACGCTGCCGACCTGGCGAGGGCCGCCGAGGACGCCGGGTCGCCGGCCGAGCTCGAGATCTGCGAGTCCGCCGCGCACGCGGAGGCTCCCGAGGTCTGCGGGGATGCCTACCGCGACTGGGTGCTAGGCTTCCTCGACCGCTCCCTGCCCGGTGGCGGCTGACCCACTCGAGGAGCCCGACATCGTATGACCATACCTGCCAGCGAGGCCGACGCCCGCTTCGATCGGACCGTCGACCGATGGTTCCGCGACCGGTTGACGATGCAGCCGGAGATCGCCACGTTCCTGGGCATCCACGACCATGACGATCGGCTGTCGTCCGGCGGTCGCGATGGCATCGACGACGAGATCGCGTTCCATGCCCGCACCATCGACGAGATGTCGGCCATCGACGCCGGCGAGCTCAGCCCGGACCGGGCGCTGGACCGCGATCTCGCCATTCACCAGTCGCGCCTGGCGCACTACTGGCTGACCGAGTATCGACCGTGGGCCGGTTCGTCGGAGGGGGCCGGCAACATCGGCGAGGCGCTGCTCCCGTTGTTCACCCGCGACTTCGCCCCGTTGCCGGCACGCCTGGCGTCGATCGCCGGCAGGCTCGAGGCGGCGCCCGCACATCTGCTCGAGACCCGCGAGCGGGTGGTCGACCCGGTGCGCCTGTGGGTCGAGATCGATCTCGAGACGACGGAGCAACTGCCCGGCTTCCTGGGCATCATCGAGGCGGCCGCCCGCGCCGAGGTCCACGACGAGGCGCTGATCGCGCGGTTGACCGCCGCCGCGGATGCCACGCGCTCGGCGCTCGAGGAGCATGCCGCCTGGCTGCGCACCGAGGTCCTGCCGCGCGCCGAGGGCGGCTGGGCCGCCGGCCCCGAGCGCTTCGAGGAGCTGGTCCGCCTGCGCGAGCTCGAGGCGGGCGGCGACGAGATCCTGGCCGTCGGCGAGGAGCTGCTGGCCAGCGAGAAGGCGGCGCGCGAAGCGATCGGCGCTGAGATCGAGCCGGGTGCCTCGCCGGACGAGGTCATGGACCTGGTCAAGAACGACCATGCCGCCACGTTCGCCGAGTCGCTGGCGGAGTACCGGTCCACCATGGACGCGGCCCGCTCGTTCGTGCGCGACCACGGCATCGCCACCCTGCCGGCCGAGGATCACCTCAACGTCATCGAGACGCCGACGTTCCTCCGCCATCTGATCCCGTTCGCCGCCTACTACGATCCGGCCCGCTTCGACCCGGTGCCGGTGGGCACGTACATCGTCACGCCGCCGTCCTCGCCGGACATGATGCGCGAGCACAACCGCAGCTCGATCAGCAACACCTCCGTGCACGAGGCGTACCCCGGCCACCACCTCCAGCTGAGCGCCGCGATCACCAATCCGAGCCTGGTGCGCCTGTTCTCCGGGGCGCCGGAGTTCACTGAGGGCTGGGCCTTCTACTGCGAACGGATGATGAAGGAGTCCGGGTTCGACGACACGCCGAAGGGCTGGTACGTCGTCCACACCGATGCGATCTGGCGCGCGACCCGAATCATCCTCGACGTCTCGCTGCATCGCGGCCTCATCGGCTTCGACGAGGCGGTCGACCGATTGGTGGCCGAGACCGGATTCGAGCGCCCCGCCGCGCTGGCCGAGGTCAAGCGCTACACCTCGTCGCCCACCTACCAGCTGTCGTACCTGTTCGGTCGCCACATGATCGAGCGGCTCAAGGCCGATGTGGAAGCCCACGAGGGAGACCGATTCGACCGCCGCCGCTTCCACGACACGCTGATCTACGGCGGCACGATGCCGGTCAGCTACGCCCGGCGCCTGTTCGAGACCAACGGCCGATGACGCGCCGCGCGACGCTCGGCGCCGTCATGGCGCTGGGCCTCGCCCTGGCCGCCTGCGCCTCGGAGGTCCCGCCGACGCCGCACGTCGCGTGCCCGACCGAGCCACCGACCCGCGTCTCGGCACAGGCGACGCTGCTCGACGCGCGGTACGCCACGTTCACCATCTCCGGCGCCGCCAGTGGCGAGTTCACCGTCGAGCTGTACGGATCCCAGGCACCACTGGCGACGGCAAACTTCGTGGCATTGGCCCGATGCGGCTTCTACGACGGGATCAAGTTCCACCGCGTGCTGGCCGGCTTCGTCATCCAGGCCGGCGATCCGGAGACCCGCGAGCATGACGGCGACTTCGACGGCATCGGCTCCGGCGGCCCGGGCTACGCGTTCGAGATCGAGCCGCCGGCCGACGACCTGGCCTACGTCCCCTACTCGGTCTCGATGGCCAACAACGGGATCGCCAACGGAAGCCAGTTCTTCATCGCCGTGGCCGATCTGACCGGGGGTCTCTCCCGCGACTACACGATCTTCGGCCAGGTGATCAGCGGCACCGATGTAGTCGACGCCATCGCCACGGTCGCGGTCAACGATCCCCGCATCGGCGTGCCGATCGATCCGGTCGTAATCGATCGGGTCGTCATCTCGGAGGAGGCGTCGCCGGAGGCATCGGGCGGTTGACCGTTGGCGTGTCCGCGCGCGCAAACCGCTTTGCTTTGTAAAGGAAACTCAACCTCCGAAAGCCTTGTCGAAAAGGAACAGGCGGTCTATTCTATGGGTGCTGTTCGCACAGCGATTCATCACTGGTC
>JADLBB010000054.1 GCA_020848055.1 Chloroflexota bacterium
GGCTGTCGCCGCGTGGCCTCGCCCGCGAGGCGTGGTGGGTGGCCGAGGAGCTCGGGTGGGCCAAGACCTACGATGCGGAGTATGTCGCACTGGCACGGCTTCGCGGGGCCCGGCTGCTGACGCGCGATGAGCGGCTTCGGCGCAGCACCGAGCGAGTGGTCGAGTGCATCGGTCCGACCGAACTTTGACGGCCAGGGAACTTGACGAAATCGGGCGATCCACGGCGTTGGACCGAACGGCGGTTGGCATGCTTGGCGACGAGATGACACGGCGAGGGCCCGCGTTCATGCCCCCGCCAGGCGGGCCCGGTCCGACCGAGCGCTGATCACGGGCTCAATCGGCTACACTCTGGATCGACGTCCTTTAAGGCCGGCACTGAGATGCCGGAAAGGAGACCGATGCAGGCCGCGACATCCACGACGACGCCAGGCGCACCCGCGCGGGCGGCGTTTTCGCGTCCTGGACTGATCGGCCTCGAGGGCGGGGACACGCTGGCGGGCATGCTCCACGGGGCGCCTGTCGCCGCCGAGGGCGAGCTCGTGTTCACCACTGCCGCCACCGGCTGGGGCGAGATCCTGACCGATCCGTCCTACGCGGGCCAGATCGTGGTGCTGACCCACCCGATGGTCGGCAACTACCGCATCGATCGCGACCACCTCGAATCGGATCGCGTCCAGGCCCGTGGCCTGGTGGTGACCTGCCTGGTCGAGCCACCCGCGGGTGACGGGCTCAGCCTGGCCCAGCTGGCGGACGAGGGCTCCATCCCGATCGTCTCCGGCATCGACACGCGCGCGCTGACCCTGCGCCTGCGCAACGGCGAGCCGCGGCGGGCGGTCATCATGGCCGGCGAGGATGCCGAGGCGGCCGTGGCGCGTGCCCGTGCCAGTGCTCGGTGGGACGCGGTTGACCACGTCGCCGCCGTTGCCACCCGCCAGCCGTACGAGGTCGCGCCGGTCGGCGATCGGCGGGGCCGAGCCACGCTGATCGACTACGGCGTCAAGCGCTCGCTCCTCGCCGCGCTGGCGGCCCGCGGCCTGCACATCACGGTTCTGCCGCCGGATGCCTCGCCCGTGGACGTCAAGGCTCAAGCGCCGGACCTGGTCGTCCTGTCCCCGGGCCCCGGCGACCCGTCGCGCATGACGCAACAGATCGCGACGGTTGGCACGCTGGCGGCGGCGGCGATCGACGGCGGCGCGCCGATCCTGGGGGTCTGCCTGGGCCACCAGCTGCTGGCACTCGCCGCCGGTGCGCCGACCCGGCGGCTGGCCGTGGGCCACCACGGCGGCAACCACGCGGTGCTCGAGGCCGAGACTGGTCGCGTGGACATCGGCGCTCACAACCACGAGGTCGAGGTGGTCGATTCGCCGGCCCTGGCGGTCGCGGGTTACCGGGTCAGCCACCGCGACCTCAACGACGGCACGGTCGAGGGGTTGGCGCACGTCAGCGGGAGGATCGCATCGGTGCAGTTCCATCCGGAGGGCGCGCCCGGACCGATCGACGCGGCGCGCGTCTTCGACATCGCGCTGGAGCGCGCGCTGGCGTGACCGATCAACCGCGCAGGGTCCTCGTCATCGGCTCCGGGCCGATCCTCATCGGGCAGGCGGCAGAGTTCGACTATGCCGGCGTGCAGGCCTGCCTGGCCCTGCGCGAGGCGGGCGTGGAGACGATCCTGGTCAACTCGAATCCCGCCACGGTCATGACCGACCCGGACGTCGGTGGCACGGTCATCATCGGGCCACTGACGCTCGAGTTCGTCACGCGGGTGATCGAAGAGCACCGCCCGGACGCATTGCTGCCGACCCTGGGCGGCCAGACCGGGCTGAACCTGGCCGTGGCCCTCGACGATGCCGGGGTGCTGGCGCAATTCGGCCTCCGCGTGCTGGGTACGCCGCTGGCAGCGGTTCGCGCCGCCGAGGACCGGGGTGGCTTCCGCTCGCTGGTCACCGGAATCGGCGAGCCGGTGCCGGAGTCGGCGGTGGTCGAGTCGGTGGACGACGGCATGCGCTTCGTCGAGATGCTCAACGCGCCGGTCGTCATCCGGCCGGCCTTCACGCTCGGCGGTGGCGGGGGTGGCTTCGCGCACACGCCCGCCGAGGCGCGCGAGCGGATCGCGGCGGGACTGGCGGCCAGCCCGATCGGCCAGGTGCTCGTCGAGCGCTCGCTGCTCGGCTGGTACGAGATCGAGTTCGAGGTCCTGCGCGATGCGTCGGACACGACGATCGCCATCTGCGGCATGGAGAACATGGATCCGATGGGCGTCCACACCGGCGACTCGATCGTGGTGGCGCCGATCCAGACCCTGCCCGACCCGGTCATCCAGCGCCTGCGCAGGTGCGCCCTGAAGATCGTGCGGGCGCTGAAGCTGGAGGGCGGCTGCAACGTCCAGTTGGCCGTGTCGCCCGACGGCAGCGACTACCGCGTGATCGAGGTCAACCCGCGCGTGTCGCGCTCGTCGGCGCTCGCTTCGAAGGCGACCGGCTACCCGATCGCGCGCATCGCGGCGCTGATCGCGCTCGGTCGGCGGCTGCACGAGATGCCGAACCCGGCCACCGGCGGCAACAGCGCCGCCTTCGAGCCGGCGGTCGACTACGTGGTCGTCAAGCTGCCGCGCTGGCCGTTCGACAAGTTTCCGTCCGCCGACCGCAGCCTGGGCGTGCAGATGAAGGCCACCGGCGAGGCGATGGCCATCGACCGCGAGTTCGGTCCGGCGCTGCTCAAGGCCGTTCGATCGCTTGACCCGCGCGCCCGCGGCTGGCTGTGGGAGGACCCGGCCTGGGGACTGGCCGATGACGCCCCCGACGACCTGGCGGCCTTCCTGGCTCCGTCCGACACGCGCCTGTGGCGCATGGTGGCCCTCCTGCGCCATGGCTGGACCGATGCGGCCGCCATCGCCGCCGTCACCGGCATCGCGCCGTGGTTCACCGAGCGGATCGCCGAGCTGGTCGCGGCCGAGTCATCGGTCGTTGGCGCGCCGCTGACCGATGCCAAGCGGGCCGGCTTCGGTGACGCCGACATCGCGGCGCTGTCGGGCGTGCCGGCGGTCGCCATCCGGCGCGCCAGGCGGCGCGCCGGCATCGGTCCGGCCTACCGCCGGGTCGACACCTGCGCCGGCGAGTTTCCGGCCACCACGCCGTACTTCTACAGCTCGTACGCTGCGCCTGAGGTGCGACCACCGGCCGAGCGCCAGAGCGTCATCGTGGTCGGCTCGGGACCGATCCGCATCGGGCAGGGCATCGAGTTCGACTATTGCTCGGTGCGTGCCGCGTGGGCCATCCGCGAGATGGGCCTCGACGCGGTGGTCATCAACAGCAACCCCGAGACGGTCAGCACCGATTACGACGCCTGCACGCGGCTGTACTTCGAGCCGCTCGACACCGAGTCGGTGCTCGACGTCATCGACCACGAACGGGCGCTGACCGGCACGCCACCCGCGGTGGTGCTGACGTTCGGCGGCCAGACGGCCATCGACCTGGCCAAGGACCTCGCCTATGCCGACGTCCCGATCGCCGGTCTCACCGCCGAGGCGATCGAGATCACCGAGGACCGCGAGCGCTTCGCCGGCCTGCTGGATGAACTTGATCTCGCCGGGCCGCGCGGGTCGCTGGCGGGCGACGGCGACGAGTTGCGCGCGGCGATCAACTCGCTCGGCGGCCCGCCGGTCATCGTGCGGCCGTCGTGGGTCATCGGTGGACGGGGGATCGCCGTCCTGCGCTCGGAGGCGGACGTTCGCGCCTACCTGGCGACCGAGGTCGGCTGGCCGCTGCGGGTGGACGAGCTGGTGGCCGGCATAGAGCTCGACGTGGACGCCATCAGCGACGGCACCGACTGGTGCGTGCCGGGCATCCTGGAGCAGATCGACGCGCCGGGCGTCCATTCGGGCGACAGCGTGGCCGTCCTGCCGCCGCAGTCGCTGTCGCGCGCCGTACAGGAGCGGGCGGCCGAGGCGGCCGGGCGCATCGTGCTGGCGCTCGGCGTGCGGGGCATCCTCAACGTGCAGATGATCGTGGCGGGTGACCGGGTCGTGGTGATCGAGGCCAATCCACGGGCCTCGCGCACGGTGCCCATCGTGGCCAAGGCGACCGGGCGCGACGTGGTGGCCGCCGCCGTGCGCTGCGCGCTGGGCTCGTCGCTGGCGGATGTCGGGTTGGAGACCGGGCTCGCGCCCGATGGTGAGCTGGTGGCGGTCAAGGCCCCGGTCGGCTCGCTGTGGCGGCTACCCGGGGTCACCGATGAGCTGGGGCCCGAGATGCGCTCGACCGGCGAGGTGCTGGGCCTGGCGATTGGCGCGGAGGAGGCGCACGCACTGGCCGCCGAGGCCGCCGCAGCCCACGCGCCGCGCCATTCGCCGGTGCCCGAACCGGTTGCGGTAGCGGTCGGGTCGAGCGGCGCCTGAGGCCGGACCGCCGATCAGCGGCGCCGGCGCGCCTCGCCGCTCAGCTGGGTCTGGCGCCGTCGCAGGTAGCCGCCATACCAGCCGCCCAGGAACCCGAGCCCCGCCATGTAAGCGGCCTGCAGCACGATGCTGGCGAGGTCGGCGCCGAAGATGCCCACCGACGCGCCGGCCGAGGCGAATGAGTACAGGATGAAGACCGTGGCCAGCACGAAGCCGAGGATCCCGGCGGTCGTGCCGTACAGCGTCGGCCGCTGCCAGCCGAACCAGCCGGCCGCGATCAGCGCGCCGAACAGGCCGAAGGTGCCCACCAGCTCGAACACGGAGCCGGATCGGAACTGCGACGCGATGAAGCCTAGAAACGCCAGGATCCCGCACCCGATCCAGGTCCACGGATTGGCGCGCAGCAGGAACATGCGCTCGCGGACCGGCCGCAGCGGACCCTTCCCGTCGAATCCCCTGAGGGGGTCGGGGCGACCGGGCAGCGGCGGCGCCGGTGGGAACAACCGTTGCAGGAATCCGCCGCCACTCGATGGCTGCTCCGCCGGCTCGGGTTGCTCGACGTCCGCCGTCATCTCGCCGCGGGCGGCCATGCGCGCGCGCCTGCGCGCCTCGGTGCGGTCGGAGGATGGGTTGGGCATTGGCCGCCGATTGTACCGGGCTGCGCCGGTAAGCGGCCGGTAACGTCGTGATAAGCGCTGCCGAAGCATCCTGTGCGGCGCCTGGCGCCTCCGTGCTTCGCGAGGTGCTGCGTGACCGCTCCCTTCGGTGTCCTCTTCGTCCGCCTGCTGCTGTCGCTCTCCCTGCCGATCTCCCTGTTGCCCATGGCCGCCGCGGTCGTCGACGATCCGCCGGCACCCGATCACCTCGTGGTCAGCGAGGTCGTGACCGGCGGCGCCACCGCCAGCGACGAGTTGATCGAGCTGTTCAACCCGACCTCATCGGAGCTGCCGCTCGAGGGCCTCGAGCTGGTCTACGCCAGCGCGACCGGCACGACCGTCAGCCGGCGAGCGGCCTGGGATCTTGGGGCCTCGTCGGTCCCACCCGGCGGGCACGTGCTGGTCGCCAACGTGGCGGGCATCTTCGCAGCCATCGCCGATGCGACCTACGCCTCGGGCATGGCCGCCACCGGCGGCAGCGTCGCGCTGCGCATCCAGGGTGCGGTGACCGCCGTCGACGCGGTTGGATGGGGCACCGCGGCAAGCACCTGGCTCGAGGGCAATCCAGCGCCCGCGCCCGCGGCCGGCGCCAGCCTGGAACGCCTGCCTGGCGGGATGCTCGGATCGGCCCAGGACACCGATGACAACGCCACCGACTTCGTCGAACGTCCGGTGCCCGAGCCCCAGAACAGCGGCTCGCCCCTGGTTCCGCCCGGAACCACTCCCACGCCGCTGCCGAGCGAGACCGCCGAGCCCACCGCGGAGGCATCAGCCGAGCCCACCGTCGAGCCCACCGCGGAGGCATCAGCCGAGCCCACCGTGGAGCCGACGCCCGAGGCCACCCCGACCGCGGAGTCCACCCCGACCGCGGAGGCCACCCCGACACCAGAGGCGACTCCCACCACGGAGGCGACTTCGACGCCGGATCCGATCGTCGTGATCACCCCGATCGCGACAGCGCGGGCGCTGCCAGATGGCGCCACGGTGACGATCGAGGGGGTTGCGGTGACCCCATCGGACTTCCATGACGGTGGCGGGTTCGTCGCCGATGCGACCGGCGGCCTGGCGGTCCTGGCGACCGATGCCACCTTCGCGCGCGGTGACCTGCTGCGCGTCACCGGCCAGGTCGACGATCGGTTCTCGCAGCGAACCCTGCGCGCCGAGGCCGCCGACATCATCAACCTGGGGACCGGCGCCGAACCGGCTGCGGTTGGTGCGTCGAGCGGAAGCATCGGCGAGGCGCTTGAGGGGCGCCTGGTGAGCGTGACCGGTTCGATCGTCGGGGCTCCGACCACCCTGACCAGCGGGCTGGCCTTCGATCTTGACGATGGCAGCGGCGCGGCCCGGCTGATCGTCGGCGCCGGGTTGGGCATCGACACGGCCGCCTGGCAGTCGGGCGCCGCATTGACCGTGACCGGCGTCGTGGGCCAGCGCGACTCAAGTGGCACCGGCACGGCCGGATACCGGTTGATGCCGCGGGACGCTGCGGACGTCTCCAGCGTGCAAACGCCTGCCAGCGCGTCGCCATCGCCGAGTTCGGCGCCGACGGCCTCGCCCACGGCCAGTCCGAGCCCCTCGACAATGCCTGGCGTCAGCCTCGCCGATGCGCGAGTTGCCCCGAAGGGAACGCGGCTGACCGTGACCGGCGTCGTCACCCTGCCGACCGGCATCGTCGATTCGACCACGGCCGTGATCGCCGATGCGACCGGTGCGATCGTGCTGCGGCTGGGGTCCAACGTCGGCCGGCTGGCGCTCGGCGAGAGGATCGAGGTCACCGGCATTCGATCCACCAAGAGCGGCATGGAGACCCTGCGCGTGAGCGAGGTGCCGCGTCGCCTCGTCATCGGCGCCTTGCCCGAACCGCTGGCGCTGCGCACCGGGCAGGCCGGCGAGGCGCACGAGGCGCAACTGGTGGTGGTGCGCGGCGCGCTGGTGCATTCGGCCCGTCGCGCCCCGGGCGGCAGCACCTCGTTCGAGGTGGACGACGGAAGCGGACCGCTCAAGGTTGTCGTCGGATCATCGCTTCGAGCCAGCGCGACCGGCCTGACTGCCGGAACGTGGGTCGAGGTGAGGGGCGTACTCGGGCAGCAGACGACCAGGTCGCGACCGGCGAGCGGCTACCGCCTGTGGACCGCGGAGCGCTCGGCGGTGCGCTTGCTGGCGCAGCCGGCGCCCGGGCCGGTGCCCGCCCCGATCGGCGGCGACCCGATCCCCGCGCCCGGTTCGTTCGACGACCTGGAGGGCGGTGGCAGCGGGGTCCGCATCGGCGCCACGCTCGTGTCAGGCGCGTGGCCCGAGCTCGGCATCGGTGGCCTGCTGTGGGATGGCGTCCGGCTGGTGGCGATCGATCCTTCCTCGGCTGACATCGTGATCGTCCTCACGGATGGCTTGCATCCGCCCATCGCGCTGGACCTGGGCAACCTGCGGGTGGTCGGCACCGATCCGGCGACCGGGATCGACCTGATGGCGCTCGGGCGCGGCGCCGATGACGTGGTGCCCCGTGCGGCACGACCCGCGTCGCCGGCGCGAATCGGCACCGTCACCGCCCCTGCGTGGGTCAGCGTGGTCGGCCGCCTGGTCGGTCCACCCGATCGCCTCGACCTCCTGGTGCGCGGCGCGCGCATCAGGGTGGATCGTCGCTGTTCCGATTCCCGCGTGCCGCCCCGCGGTCTGGTCGTGCTCACCGGCGTCGCGCTGCCCGATCCGCTCCGGCTGGTCGTGGGCTGCGATGGGCTGCGGACGGCTCCGACGCTGGCCATGGCGCCCATCGGCCCAGCGTCGGGTGGCGCGGTGGGGCCGACGAGCGGTCCGGCGGCGCCGATCGTGCAGGACCCGGTCGCGCCGACGCGCGGCCTGGCCGTGGGTGGACTGCTGGCGGCGGCGACGTTGATGATCGGGACCGCCGCGTTCATGCGCTTGCGCCGGCCCGATGGCCCGGGGGGCGAACCGGCTGCGAGCAGCGAACATGCCGTCGAGGGCACCACCGAGGTCGAGATTCCGGCGCTGACGCTCGTCCACGTGGCGCGCGAGCGCGGGCCGTGAGCGGGGGTGCAGCGTATACTCGCGCCCGTTCAACGCCGCAACGCGGGAGGAGCCGCCGGTTTGACCTCGCTGTCACGGGCCGATGCGCCTCGCACTGGAGCACGGCAGTACCACATCGGCCTCGAGCGGGGCGAGCTTGCCGAGTACGTGCTGCTGGTGGGGGATCCGGGTCGAGTCGCCAGGGTGGCATCGCGCTGGGACAGCGTCGAGCTCGAGCGTTCCAACCGGGAGATCACGACGGCGACCGGCACCTACCGCGGCATGCGGCTCAGTTGCATGTCGACCGGCATGGGCACCGACAACGTCGAGATCGTGCTGGCCGAGGTGATGGAGATCACCGACGCGGCCACGTTCGTCCGGGTCGGCTCATCCGGCGCGCTGCAGCCGGAGATCGCGCTGGGTGACCTGGTGGTGTCCACCGGTGCGGTCAGGCTCGAGAACACGACCGACTTCTACGTGCACCCCGGGTTCCCGGCCATCGCCCATCGGGACGTGGTCTGGGCGCTCGAGACCGCTTGCCGGGAGGCGGGGGTCGGCTACCACGTCGGCCTGACGGCCACCGCCAGCGGGTTCTACGCTCCGCAGGGACGGGCGATGCGCACGCTCCCTGTTCGCTATCCTGCGCTCGCAGAGGATCTTCGTCGCCAGCGGGTGGCGAACCTCGAAATGGAATCGTCGGCACTGTTCGTGCTGGCACACCTGGCGGGACTGCGGTCCGGCACCGTCTGCGCGGCCTACGCGCAGCGAACGGACGGCACGTTCCTCGAAGGCGCGGCGAAGGAGGCTGCCGAGGCGCGCTGCATCGATGTCGGACTTGCCGGCATCCACCTGCTGTGGCAGGTCGATACCGATGACGGGGACAGGCTTGCCCGTCGCGGACGATAAGAAGAAGAACGAACCTAGGAGGACGGACGACAAATGGCGACCGAGGCCTACTGCGTCAAGTGCAAGGCTAAGCGCGAGATGCAGAACGCGACCAAGATCACGATGAAGAACGGCAAGCCGGCAACCCAGGGCACCTGCCCGGTATGCGGCACCAAGATGTTCAAGATCGGCGGCTGAAACCGCCTCGCGTCACGACTGACGCATGAGCGCGCCGGCCTCGCCCGGCGCGCTCTTCGTTTGTCCGCGGCCGCGCGGGTCGGGCTCTCCGCGCTCCGCGTGGTCGGGCGGTCTACAATGTCCGAGACGTGGAGAACGCAGCCGATCGGGCGGTCCTGGCGATCGACTTCGGCGGCACACAGATCCGCGCGGCCCTGGTCAGCCCCGATCGCGCCGTCCATGCCCGGCGTGCCGTCCCGACTGACGACGAGGAGGGGGTGGATGCGGTGCTGGCGCGCATCGTGGCCGTCGCTGGCGAGTCGCGCGACGAGGCTGCCTCATCCGGCCTGCCGGATCCGATCGGGGTCTCCATCTCGTCTCCCGGCCCGCTCGATCCCTGGCGGGGAGTGGTGCTCATGGCGCCCAACCTGTCTGGCTGGAGGAACGTGGACGTCGCCGGGCCCGTCCGTGACGCACTCGGGCTGCCGGCCTTCCTGGAGCGCGACACCAACGTCGCGGTCGTCGGCGAATGGCGCTACGGCGCGGCGCGCGGCACCCGCAACGCGATCTACATCACCGTGTCCACCGGCATCGGAGGCGGCGTCATCGTCGACGGCCGGCCGCTGGTGGGCGCCGACGGCACGGCGGGCGAGGTCGGTCACATGGTCGTCGACCTTGACGGCCCGGCCTGCGGCTGCGGCGGCATCGGCCACGTGGAGGCCATCGCTTCCGGCACGGCCATGGCCCGCGACGGCAGGGCGCTGATGACAGGCGACCCGACCGGCGTGCTGGCCGGGCTGGCCGCCGGGCGCGACGTCGACGCCGAGCTCGTCGCGCGAGCCGCGGACGCCGGCGACGCTGGCTGCATGGCCATCCTGGAACGAGCCTGGGTCGCCATCGGTGCGCTGTGCGCGTCGCTGCTTAACGTGTTCGACCCCGAAGTGATCGTCATCGGCGGCAGCATCGCCGAGCACCGGCCGCGGCTGTTCGAGGTGGCCCGCACCGAGGCACGCCGCCGCGTCCTGCCCGTCCTGTTCGATCGCATCCGGCTTGAACCCGCCGCCCTGGGTGGCGACGTCTCTTTGATCGGCGGACTGCCGATCGTCAACGACCGCATCGGCGACCCGGCCCATGCCGCCGGGTCGCGTCAACCGCAAGGAGCACCGTCTTGAGCACCCGCATCGGCATCAACGGCTTCGGCCGCATCGGTCGGCAGTCACTGCGCACCATCATGGAGCGACACCCCGACTCGCTCGAGGTCGTGGCCGTCAACGACCTGCAACCGGTGGCCACCAGCGCACACCTGTTCAAGTACGACTCGACCTATGGCCGCTACGACGGCGATGTGAGCTCGACCGATACCACCATCACCGTGGACGGCCACGAGATCCGCGCCTTCAGCGAGAAGGATCCGGCGGCGCTGCCGTGGAAGGACCTGGGCGTGGATATCGTCATCGAGTCCACCGGCATCTTCACCGACGCGACCAGGGCTGCCGCCCACCGCGAGGCCGGCGCGAGGAAGGTCATCATCTCGGCCCCCGCGCGCAACGAGGACGTGACGATCGTCCTCGGCTGCAACGAGGACGTCTACGATCCGGAGCGCCACCACATCGTCAGCAACGCGAGTTGCACGACCAACGGGCTGGCCCTGCCGGCCAAGGTCGTGCTCGACAACTTCGGGATCGAGCGCGGCCTGATGACCACGGTCCACAGCTACACCAACGACCAGAACGTGCTCGACGTGTTCCACAAGGACCTGCGCCGGGCTCGCAGCGCCGGCCAGAACATCATCCCCACCACCACCGGCGCGGCCAAGGCGCTGGCGCTGGTCATCCCGGCGCTGAAGGGCAAGTTCGACGGCTTCTCGCTGCGCGTCCCGACCCCGACCGTCAGCGTCATCGACTTCGTGGCCATCACCTCGCAGCCGGTGACGGCCGAGTCGGTCAACGCGGCGCTGCAGGCCGCGGCCGACGGTCCGATGAAGGGCCTGCTGGGCTTCACGACCGAGGAGCTGGTCAGCATGGACTTCAAGGGCGACGACCGCTCCAGCATCATCGACGCCGCCTCGACCATGGTCGCCGGCGACAACCTGGTCAAGGTCATAGCCTGGTACGACAACGAGTGGGGCTATGCCAGCCGCGTCGCCGACCTGGCCAACTACATGGCCGCGCGGTTCTAGGCGGCCGATGGACGCCCTGACGGTCCGCGACGTCAACGTCACCGGCCACCGCGTCTTCCTGCGGGCGGACCTCAACGTCCCGCTCGACGACGGGCGCATCACCGACGACACGCGCATTCGCGCCAGCCTGCCGACCATCGTGTACCTGCTCGAACGCGGCGCGTCGGTCGTGCTGGCCAGTCACCTCGGCCGGCCCAAGGGCAAGGTGAACGATGCCCTTCGGTTGCGCCCGGTGGCCGAACGACTGTCCGAGCTGCTTGGCCGTCCGGTCCGGATGACTGGCGACGCCATCGGTCCGGGTGTGGCAGTGGCCGTCGACAAGCTGCGTCCCGGCGATCTGCTGCTGCTCGAGAACCTGCGCTTCCATGCGGCCGAGGAGGCGAACGACCCGGCCTTCGCCAAGGAACTGGCCGCCTTCGCCGAGCTGTACGTCAACGACGCCTTCGGGGCGGCGCACCGGGCCCACGCCTCAACCGAGGGGATCACCCACTTCCTGCCGGCGGTTGCGGGCCTGCTGATGGAACGCGAGGTCGATGCGCTGGGCCGTCTGCTGAAGCGACCGGAGCGGCCGTTCCACGCGGTCATCGGTGGCGCCAAGGTATCGGACAAGCTCGACGTGCTGCACGCCCTGCTGTCGCGCTGCCAGGCCGTTCTGGTCGGTGGCGGGATGGCCAACACGTTCCTGGCGGCCCGCGGCGCGTCGCTTGGCAAGAGCCTGGTCGAGGGAGACCAGCTGGACAATGCGTCGCGCATCCTGGTCGAGGCGCGCCGCAAGCGCGTTCGCCTGATGCTTCCGACCGATGCGGTCGTCGCACCCCAGATCCATCACCGCGCCAGGACCCGGACCGTTGCGATCAACGAGGTCCCGGCCGACCAGATGGTGGTGGATATCGGGCCGCAGACGATCGCCACCTACACCGAGTACCTGGAGAAGGCCAGGACCGTGTTCTGGAATGGACCGATGGGCGTGTTCGAGATGCCACAGATGGCCGAGGGCACCAACGCCATGGCGCGCTTCCTCGCGAAGCGCTCCGCGCGGGCGGGGGTCGTGACCATCGTGGGCGGCGGCGATTCGGTGGCCGCGGTCGAGCATCTCGGGCTCGGTCCGAAGATGACCCACGTCAGCACCGGCGGCGGGGCGTCGCTGGAGTTCCTGGAGGGCAAGATCCTGCCCGGCGTCGCGGCGCTGCTGCCGGCGGGCGCCGTGGTCAACCTGGGACCCGTCTCGTGACCGCGCTCATCTCCGACGTCGTTGGGCGCGAGGTGCTCGACTCGCGGGGCAACCCTACGGTCGAGGTCGAGGTGTTCCTGGACGACGGCGCCTTCGGGACCGCGATCGTGCCGTCGGGCGCCTCCACCGGCGCCCACGAGGCGGTGGAGCTGCGCGATGGCGACCCGAGCCGCTACGGCGGGAAGGGCGTGCTGGCCGCGGTCAACCACGTCAACGACACGCTGCGGCCGGAACTGATCGGCCTCGACGCCTCGGACCAGGTCAGCCTGGATCGGCTGCTGATCGCGCTCGACGGGACGCCGAACAAGTCGCGTCTCGGCGCCAACGCGTTGCTTGGCGTCAGCCTGGCGACGGCGCACGCGGCGGCCGCCTCGTTCGGACTGCCCCTGTATCGCTACCTGGGCGGGGCCGGGGCGCGCACCCTGCCGGTGCCCCTGGTCAACATCCTCAACGGCGGCAAGCACGCCGTCGACTCCACCGACTTCCAGGAGTTCATGATCGCGCCGCTGGGCGCGCCGTCGTTCCGCGAGGCGCTGCGCTGGGCGGCCGAGACGTTCCACGCGCTCGGCGCGCTGCTGCACGAGCGCGGGCTGGCCACGACCGTCGGCGACGAGGGCGGCTACGCGCCCAGCCTGGGCAGCAACGAGGACGCCATCTCGGCCGTGCTGGAGGCCATAGAGCGCGCGGGCTACGCGCCCGGCGAGCAGATAGCCATCGCGCTCGACCCGGCCAGCACCGAGCTGTACGCCGACGGGACCTACACCCTGGCGCGCGAGGGCCGCGCGTTGAACGGTCTCGAGATGGTCGAGTTCTGGGCCGACTGGGCCGCGCGCTACCCGATCGTGAGCCTGGAGGACGGCCTGGCCGAGGATGACTGGGCCACCTGGACGGCGCTGACGGCGCGCCTCGGCGATGGACTTCAGCTGGTGGGCGACGACCTGCTGGTGACCAACACCGAACGCCTGGGGCGCGCGATTCGCGAACGCGCCGCCAACAGCATCCTGGTCAAGCTCAACCAGATCGGGACGCTGACCGAGACGATCGAGGCGGTCGAGATGGCGCAGCGCGCCGGCTGGACGGCCGTCATCAGCCATCGGTCGGGTGAGACGGAGGACACCACCATCGCCGATCTCGTGGTCGGACTCAACACCGGGCAGATCAAGACCGGCTCGGTCAGCCGATCGGAGCGCATTGCAAAGTACAACCGGCTGCTGCGGATCGGCGAGGAACTGGCCGACGCGGCGGTCTACGCCGGCGCTGGCGCCTTCGCAACGCGGGGCGGCTGAGGGACCTACTCGTCCGCGGGCGCGTCGTCGGCCTTGGCGCGACGGCGGGCGGCGGCCGACTCGCGGCTGGCCCGGGTGACGGCGACCTTGGCCTTGCCCGCGGCGGTGCGCGGACGATCGGCGGCCTTGCCCGCGGCGGCCTTGGACGCCTTGGAGGCAGCGACCTTCTTGCGCTGGGCCGTCCTGCTGGCCGTGGTGCGCTTCTTCGTCGTGCTGGCGGCCGCGGACTCGGCGCTGTCGAGCAGGTGAGCGGCGTTGACCTTGCTCATCAGGCGGCTCTTGCGTCGGGCGGCGTTGTTGGGGTGGATGATGCCCTTGGCGGCGGCCTTGTCGA
>JADLBB010000055.1 GCA_020848055.1 Chloroflexota bacterium
CGATGTGACCACGACCCATCGCGTCGCCTACCTGCCCGGCGATGGAATCGGGCCGGAGGTCTGCGCCGTCGCGCGTCGCTGCGTGGACGCGGCAGGCGCCATCGGCGGCTTCGAGGTCACCTGGGAACAGCAGCTGGTCGGCGGCGCCGCGATGGATGCCACCGGCGAACCGTTGCCGGCGGCGACGCTCATCGGCTGCGGGCGTGCCGATGCGGTGCTGCTCGGAGCGGTCGGCGGTCCGGCCTGGGACGATCCGGCGGCGACCGTCCGGCCCGAGGACGCGCTGCTCGGACTGCGTTCGAAGCTCGAGCTGTTCGCCAACCTGCGTCCGGTCCGGGCGCATCCCGCGCTGGCCGCCGCCTCGCCGCTGCGGCCGGAGGTCCGCGCGGACGCCGACCTGTTGATCGTGCGCGAGCTGACCGGCGGCCTGTACTTCGGGCGCCCGCAGGGTCGCGAGATCGCCAACGAGGTCGAGGCCGCGGTGGACACGTTGCGCTACACGCGCCCCGAGATCGAGCGCATCGTGGAGCTCGCGTTCCGGCTGGCGCGTGAGCGGCGGGGCCACCTGACCAGCGTGGACAAGGCCAACGTGCTGGCCTCGAGCCGCCTGTGGCGCGAGGTGGTCGACGAGCGGGCCCGGCGCCATCCCGACGTGGCCGTCGAGCATGCCCTGGTCGACTCGACCGCCTACCTGCTCATGACCGATCCGCGTCGCTTCGACGTGATCGTCACCGAGAACCTGTTCGGCGACATCCTGTCCGACGAGGCGGCCGCCATCAGCGGCTCGCTGGGCCTGCTGTCATCGGCCTCGCTCGGCACGCGGACGACCGCGCGCGGCACGTTCGGCATGTACGAGCCGGTCCACGGCAGCGCCCCCCAGATCGCGGGCAGGGGCGTCGCCAACCCGCTGGCAACGGTGGCGAGCGCGGCACTGATGCTGCGCCACTCGCTGGGCGAACCGAGTGCGGCCGATGCCCTCGACGCCGCGGTGGATGCTGCCATCGAGTCCGGCCCGCGGACCGCGGACCTGGGCGGGGTGGCGGACACTGACGAGGTGGCGGCCTGGCTGTTGGAACGCATCGGCTCCGGGGCGGAGGTGGCCGCGTGAGCGATCCGATCGTGCTGTACGACACGACCCTGCGTGACGGCACCCAGCGCGAGGGCCTGGTCCTGTCGCTGGCCGACAAGCTCAAGATCGTGAGACGACTGGACGAGGCCGGCTTCGCCTACATCGAGGGCGGCTGGCCGGGCTCGAACCCGAAGGACTCCGAGTTCTTCGCCGCCGCCCGCGGCATGACGTTCCGCCACGCGCGCCTGGCGGCCTTCGGGTCCACCAGGCATCGGTCCAACTCGGCGGAAACCGATCCGAACCTGCAGGCGTTGCTGGCGGCCGATACGCCGGTGGCCACCATCTTTGGCAAGAGCTGGCTCCTGCACGTCACCGACGTGCTGGGCGCCACGCCCGAGGAGAACCTGGCGATGATCGGCGACACGGTCGCGCACCTGCGCGCCGCCGGGCGCGAGGTCGTGTACGACGCCGAGCACTTCTTCGACGGCACCAAGGCCGATGCGGCCTATGCCATGGCCACCCTGCGCGCCGCCGTCGCGGCGGGCGCCGCGGCGGTGGTGCTTTGCGATACCAACGGCGGCTGCCTCACCGACGAGGTCGCCGCCATGACGCGGGGCGTGGTCACCGGACTCGGTCACGAGGTGACCATCGGGATCCACGTTCACGATGACGCGGGCCTGGCGGTGGCCAACTCCCTCGCCGCCGTCCAGGCCGGCGTCCGACACGTGCAGGGCACGATCAACGGCTACGGCGAGCGCTGCGGCAACGCCAACCTCGTCACCATCTGGGCCAACCTCGGGCTGAAGATGGGAGCCGAGGTGGTGCCTCCCACCGGCGAGCTCGATCGGTTATCGGAGCTCTCGCATTTCGTGGCCGAGGTGGCCAACATCGCGCCCGACGCGCACGCGCCGTACGTGGGGGCCAGCGCGTTCGCGCACAAGGGCGGCGTCCACGGCGCGGCGACAGAGCGCGTCGAGCACGCCTACCAGCACGTGGATCCGGCGGCCGTCGGCGGCCAGTCGCGCCTGGTGGTCAGCGAGTTGGGCGGAAGGGCCAACGCGGCGTGGATGGTCCGCCAACTGGGCGGCGCGGCCATCGACGGACTGGATGCGGCCGCCCTGTCGCGGCTGGTAAAGGAGCTCGAGGCCGAGGGCGCCAGTTTCGAGGGCGCCGACGCCTCCTTCGACCTGCTCGTGCGTCGCCGGCGAGACGATTACGTCGCGCCCTTCCGGATCATCGACTACACCGTCATCGTCGAGCGTCGCGACGGCGCGCCGGCACGGGCCGAGGCCAACGTCAAGGTCGAGGTGGATGGCGAACTGCTCCACACCGCCGCGGACGGCAACGGGCCGGTCAACGCCCTGGACCTGGCGCTGCGCAAGGCCCTCGGCGCCTTCTTCCCCGCGCTGGACGGCGTGCACCTGGTCGACTACAAGGTCCGCATCATCGACGGCGAGGCCGCCACCCAGGCCCGCACCCGGGTCATCATCGAGACCGGCCACGAGACCGGCAGCTGGGTCACCGCCGGGGCCGATGGCAACATCATCGCCGCCTCGGTCGCCGCGCTGCACGACTCGCTCGAGTACGCCATATGGCGCCTCGACGCACGACCCCAGCGACGCAGCGAGCTCGACTCGTCGCGCATCGCGCGCACGCGTCAGTTGACCGGGGAGGCGTCATGACCGCGACCGAGCATCCCGCCGCCGCGACCGATGGCGGCGGTCCGGCGATCGGCGCCTGGGCCTGGTTCGACGGCTCGGTCGTGCCCATCGGCCAGGCGCAGGTGAGCATCGCGACCCACACCTTCAACTACGGCACCGCGGTGTTCGAGGGCATCCGGGCGTATCGGCAGGCGGACGGCTCGGCCGCCATCCTGTTCGCGCTCGAGCACTACGAGCGGCTGCTGCGCAACGCGCGACTCCTTCGGGCGAACGTTGCGGGGTCGGCGCAGGACCTGGTGCAGATCACGGTGGACCTGCTGCGGCGCAACGCCCACGAATCGGACGTCTACATCCGGCCACTGGTGTACAAGTCCGCGCATTCCATCCGGGTGCAGCTCTCGGGCCTCGAAGACCGGGTCGCCATCTTCACCATGCCGCTCGGCGACTACCTGCCGACCGGCGGCATCAGGGTCACCGTCTCGGGCTGGCAGCGCGTATCGGACAACGCCATACCGGCGCGCGGCAAGATCGCCGGCTCGTACGTCAACGCGGCGTTCGCGGCGGAGGACGCACACGTCGCCGGCTACGACGACGCCCTGCTGCTGACCGCCGATGGCCACCTCGCCGAGGCCTCGGCCGCGAACGTCTTCGTCGTAACCGATGGCGAGTTGACAACGCCACCGCTGACCGATGACGTCCTGGGCGGCATCACCCGCCGCGCGATCATCCAGGTCGCGCGCGACGCCGGCTACCCCGTCGTCGAGCGCCGCATCGACCGCTCCGAACTGTACCTCGCCGACGAGGTGTTCCTCACCGGAACCGGCGTGCAGGTCGCGCCGATCGCCTCGATCGACGACCGCCCGGTGGGCTCGCCTGCCTTCCCGGTCGCCCTCGACATCCAGCAACGCTACTTCGCCGCCGTGCGCGGCACCGACGCGCGCTACGCGCACTGGCTGACACCGATCAAGGAGACTCACGACCGATGACCCTGCAAGAGCAAGCAAGCCCCGAGGCGTCCGACCGCCTGAGCATCGAGCGCTGGTCCGCCACCAGCGGCAGCGACCGCGCCAGCCGCGCGAACCTCGTCCTGCACGGCGGCGGCCACCGATGGCGCGCGCACGCCGACGGTAACGGCGCCATCGACGCGCTGATGCACGCCGCGGACTCAGCGCTGTCGCCTTTGCTCGGCGACGGGGTCGAGCTGGTGACCTACGAGGTGCATGCCACCGGCGGCGGGCACGATGCCGCCGCCGCCATCTCGGTCAGCATCCGCTCGCGCGGCGCCGCGGACGGGCCCCTGTACCCGGGTCGCGCCGTGCACGACAACGTGCTGGAGGCGTCGCTGGCCGCGTATGTCGACGCTGTCAACACCTACCTCGCCGACGCCGGCGTGAACATCGCTGACGCCGTTCCCACCCCCGGCGACACCAGCCGCCACGAGACCGATCCGGAACACCGTGCAGGTGCCAAGGATCGCATCATGTCGGCCTACAACAGCTGACCTTCCGGGCTGCACCAGCGCAGTCGAGGCCTCATGATGGGCGCAATACGCCTGACGAAGGAACCTGGGCATGCCTGACGTGGTGATCATCGGAGCGGGGATCCATGGCGCGAGCGCGGCCTACCACCTGGCGCGCGATGGCGCGTCGGTGACGGTCGTCGAACGCGAGTTCCCCGCATCGGGGCCAACCGGGCTGTCGAGCGCCATCTGCCGCGCCTATTACACCAACCGGTTCCTGGCCGAGGTGGCGCGCGACAGCATCGCCATGTTCGCCGACTTCGAGGCGGCCTCCGGCGGCCGCGACGCGAGCTTCCGCCGAACGGGCTTCCTCTACCTTCATCCGGAGGCCGATGCGGAGCGCGTGCGGAATACCACCGCGGCCCTCAACGAACTGGGCATCGCGGTTGACCTGCTCACCCCCGATGACCTGCGCAGCGGGTTCCCCGACGTCAACCCCGATGGCATCGGCATCGCCGCGTTCGAGCGCGACGCCGGCTACGCCGACCCGGTCGGGACGACCACCGGCTTGCTTTCATGGGCTCAGGAGCATGGGGCCGAGGTACTGAACCGCTCTCGCGTCACCGCCATCAGCGCCGGCGATGCGGGAACCATCGAGCTGGCCACCGACGGCGGCCGAACCCTGGCCTGCGATCGACTGCTGATCGCCGCCGGCCCGTGGTCCGGCGCACTGGCGCGGCAACTCGGCGTCGACCTGCCGCTGACGGTCGAGCGCCACATCGTGGCCGTCGCGGCCTGGGGAGCCGGCGAGCGCATGGGCTACGGCCACATCGACGTTGCGGGTGGCTACTACTGCCGGCCCGAGGGCGCCGAGCGATTCTGC
>JADLBB010000056.1 GCA_020848055.1 Chloroflexota bacterium
CCGGCGATCTGAGCGTGAAGGCAGACGGCTACGAGATCGACATGGGGTGGGCCGCCATCGGCCTGATGAGCCAGGCCGACGCCGAAACGGCCATCCAGGATCTGGCGCGATTGGTCCTGGGCCGCCTGTGAGTCGCGACGCCGCCTGGCCGAGGGCGCGGAACGCGGGCCGAAGGGAAGCGACCCGCACCGCGGGTCCATGATCAGCGGCCAGGCAAGCGCTTCGGCTCGGCCATCCTGTCGCCTACCTGCGTCGCAGCCCGAAGGCGACCATGGAACAAGGCGTCGTCATCGACTCGGACTGGCAGCCACATGGGCTCGGAGGAAGCGATCGAGGCCGCGCTGGAAACGGGCATGACCCAGGGCGCGATCGAGACGTGGGATCGCCTCGACGCGTTGCTGGCCGAGTCCTGACCTATGCGCCGTCGCTGTGCCGGTGGGGCACGCAACGGCTAAGCGGGCCCAATTGACCGCGCGTGCTTGCCGATCCTGTGCCAGCCAGGCACAGCTCAGCCGATGACGGGGCCTCCGCGGGTCATTTGACGCGCTTGCATGGCCGATGCGTGCCTGCCCCGCACACGAACTGCGCCGACCGCGGCTGAGTGGCTGTCACGTGCGGGCCGCGCACAAACCGGCCAACGGCCGGCCGGCACCAGGGCCGGTCGGACCTACTGAGAGGGTGGTTGCTAGCCGAGGACGCCGAGGGCGCGGAACGCGATCCACGCTGCGAGCAGGAGCAGCGCCATGATCGAGGTCAGGATGCCGATGTCGCGCAGGTCGCGCTCGACGTAGTGGTACTCGCTGCGTTCCCCGGCAGTCAGCTGAGAACCAGTGGCGGGCACGGCGCTTCGCGGGCCGGCCTGCCTCGGCTTGGCGGGTGCCGGCGCGGGTGTGACCGGCCTGGACGCTGGCATCGCCGCAACTGACTCCGCGACATCCCCGTGGGCCGCGGCGAGCGGCGACGCAGCGGCAGGTGGCGGTGGGGGAGTCGCGCGCTGTGCCTTGCGCTGTCGGGACTTGCGGTTGGCGGCCTTCCCGGCTTTTCGGGACATCGGTACCTCGCGTCAGGGCGCTCGGGTGACTTGCGGAAGCCGCGGTCGGGTGGGCGACCGCGGACGGCTATGATACCGCCGATCCCGATGGCCGATCTGAATCGCCTCCTGACCGACAACCTGGCGCTGGCGTTCGGCGTGCTCGCCGTCGTCGTCGTGCTGGTCGTGATCGGCTTCTTCGTCCAGTCGGTGCGACTCGGACGAGCCGTGCGCACGTACCGTGCCCTGGTCCGCGACGCCGACACGGGCGCCTCCCTCCACGAGCGGCTCGCCGGCAGCGCCGAGCAGGCCGTGCGGGCGACCGAGCGCATGGGCCAGATCGAGGCCATGTACGCCGGCGTCGACGGGCGCAGCCGGCGATCGCTGCAACACATCGGCCTGGTCCGGTTCAACCCGTTCGAGGACACCGGATCGGATCAGAGCTTCGCGATCGCGCTGCTCGACGACGCCCGCGACGGGATCGTCATCAGCAGCCTGCATGGACGCGCCAACACCCGGCTGTTCGCGAAGCCGGTCATAGACGGGTCGTCGCCCCACACCCTGTCCGCCGAGGAGACCCAGGCCATCGCCAACGCGCTCGGCGGCCAGCGCGACGCGTGACGGCCCCGGCGGTCGATCTCGAGCAGCGTCGAGTCGCCGAGCGCCTGGTCCTGGGGGCCCTTCGTCGCTTTCACCGCGAGCAACCCCTGGCCGCCGGCATTCGGATGGACGCGCTGATCAGGCGCGTTCGGTCCGCGGCCGCTCGTAGGCCGCCGCCGCGCCACCGCGGATCGGCGCCGCTGACGCTCGACGATGCCGACCTGCGGCTCGTGATCGAGTCGATGGTCGCAGACGGCCGCCTCGCCCGCGACGGCCGGCGGGTCCGGTTGCCGGAGGCCGCGCCGAACCTGGACCCGGAGATGGCCGAGCGCGTCGAGCGCCTGCTGCATGGACTGCGGGCCGCGGGCGCCGCGCCACCGCGCGTCGAGGGTGTGGCCGCGCGACTCGGCATCCCGCCCGCCATCGTCGAACAGCTGCGCGGCGCCGGCATGCTGCGCCAGGTCGGTCCGGGGATCGACTACCCGTCGGACGTGTGGGCCACGCTCAGTGCCAGGGTCGAGGACAGGCGCGGCGCGCGCACGGTTGCGCGCGTCCGCGACGAGCTGCGCACCAGTCGCCGACACGCCGAGGCGATCCTGGCCGCCCTGGTGCCACCGAACTCACGGCGCGAGCGACCCGGCCGACGCGACAGGCAACCTGTCCGATAAGCCACCGATAACGGCGGGGTGAATGTCCCACCGGCTATCCTCGACGCGATGTCACCGGTCACGCCGTCGCCCGACCAGCTCCCGATCTTCAGCGAGCTGGCTGCGGCGCCGATTGCCGCGCCGCGCCGCCCGCACCTGCGCGTTCAGCCGCCGCTGCTGGCCGACCTGACCGCCCGGCAACGGGCGGCGGTGACCCACGGCGACGGCCCGCTGCTCATCGTGGCGGGTGCAGGGACCGGCAAGACGACGGTGATCACGCGGCGCATCGCCTGGCTCATCGCCGAGAAGCGCGCGAAGCCATCGCAGATCCTGGGGTTGACCTTCACGGACCGGGCCGCTTTCGAGATGATCGAACGCGTCGACCGCCTCGTCCCGTACGGACACAACGACGCGCGCATCAGCACGTTCCACGCCTTCGGCGACCGGCTACTGCGCGACCACGCGCTCGAGGCCGGCCTGTCCGACACGTCCACCGTCCTGTCGCGCGCCGAGCAGATCATCTTCCTGCGCGAGCACCTGTTCGAGCTGCCCCTGGACCGATACCGCCCGCTGGGCGATCCGACGCGCTTCCTATCGGCGCTCGTGACCCTCATCAGCCGCCTGCGCGACGAGGACGTCACGCCCGAGGCCTACCTGGCCGTGGCCGCACGCATGTCTGCCGAAGCCGCAGCGGCCCCGGACGATGCCGCCCTCGCCGAGCGCGCGGCGGCCCAGTCCGAGCTGGCGGCAACGTATGCCGCCTACGAGCGGCTGATGCGGGCCGCGGACCGCATCGACTTTGGCGACCAGGTGAGCCTGGCGCTCCGGCTGCTGCGGGAGCACCCCGCCGTGCTGGCCGAGGTCCGTGATCGGTATCGGTACATCTGCGTCGACGAGTTCCAGGACACCAACCATGCGCAGTGGGAGCTGGTCCGCCTGGTTGCCGAGCCACACGGCAACATCACGGTCGTCGGTGACGACGACCAGGGCATCTACCGCTTCCGCGGCGCGGCCCTGGGCAACATCCTCGGCTTCCGCGCGGCCTATCCGTCCGCGCGCAGCGTCGTCCTGGTCGACAACTTCCGCAGCCGTCAGCCGATCCTGGATGCGGCGCATCGACTGATCGCGCACAACGACCCGGATCGCCTCGAGGCGCGCGAGGGCCTCGACAAGCGCCTGCGGGCCCGCTCGAAGTTCACTCGCCCGGAACCGGCCGATGGCGCCATCGGCGTGACCGCCCACACCACCGGCTCGGATGAGGCCGATGCGGTCGCCGACCGGATCGCCGCCTCCCTGCGCGCCGGCCGCCGCGCGGCCGAGCACGCCATCCTGGTACGCGGCAACCGCGACGCCGATCCGTACCTTCGCGCCCTGAACATGGCCCGCATCCCATGGCGCTTCAGCGGCACGGCCGGGCTGTACCGCCAGCCGGAGGTGCGGGTGCTGATCAGCTTCCTGCGCGCCGTCAACGATCCCGACGACTCGGTCAGCCTGTACGACCTGGCCACCAGCGAGATCTTCGGCCTGGCGCCGGCCGACGTGACCGTCGCGCTGACCCGGGCCCGTCGCCGCCGCGGCAGCCTGGCCGATGCGCTGCGCGACGCGGCGGACCACCCCGACGAGTCGCCGTTCGGCCTGCGCGCTCTCGAGGTGACGCAACGGCTCATGGGCAGCCTGGATGCGCATCGGGCCATGAGCACCGAGCGCAGCTGCGGCGAGCTGCTCTACCACTTCATCACCTCGTCGGGCTGGCTCGGGCGCCTGGCGGCCGAGGCGCGCGAGACGGGGGAGGAGCGCCTGGCCAACGTCGGGCGCTTCTTCGAGATCGTCCGTCGCCAGGGCATGCTGCTGCGCGACGACCGGCTGCCCTTCCTCGTTGCCCAGCTGGACACGCTGATCGAGACCGGCGACGACCCTTCCACGGCCGACGTCGACCTCGAGGGCACCGACGCGGTCCACGTCCTCACCTATCACAAGGCCAAGGGGCTCGAGTTCAACGTCGTCCACCTCGTCGGGGTCGTGGCGGACCGGTTCCCCGGATGGGAGCGTCCCGACGCGCTCGAGATGCCCGATGAGCTGGTCCGCGATGCCATCGCGGTCGGCGACGATCATCACACCGCCGAGGAACGCCGGCTGTTCTACGTCGGCATGACGCGGGCGCGCGAGGAACTGTCGATCAGCTGGGCCCAGGACTACGGCGGCAGGCGCTCGCGCGCCATCAGCCAGTTCGTGGCCGAGGCACTCGACCTGGCGCCGGCGACACCGGTCGAGGCGGTCCGACCCGCGCTGCTCGAGCAACTGGCCCGCCAGGCCGGTCCTCCGCGCGACGCGGCGCCGGCCAGCGCCCGTCCGGAGCTCGCGAGCCGGCCGCTTCACCTGAGCTACGGACAGATCAACGACTACCTCGACTGCCCGGCGCGCTACCGCTACGGGCACGTCCTGCGCATCCCGACGCCGGTCAGCCACCAGATGGTCTACGGCCGCGCCCTGCACGCCGCGGTCCAGGCGTACCACCGCCGCCAGTTGGCCGGCGAGACCCTGTCGCTCGACGGGCTGCACGCCGCGCTCGATGGCGCGTGGGAGTCGGTCGGCTTCCTGACCCGCGAACACGAGGAGGCGCGTCGCGCGGCAGCACACGCCGCGGCCGAGCG
>JADLBB010000057.1 GCA_020848055.1 Chloroflexota bacterium
CAACGAGGCCGGCGGGGTGAGCGTGACCGTGGCCGGCCGACGGCTCTACCCGATCCAGGTCGCGGAGAAGGGCTTCGCCCCGTACCGGATCCATGTCCGGGGCACGTGGGGTCACGGCTCCATGCCCCGTGACGACAACGCCGCGGTCCTCGCAGCACGGATCGTCGAACGGCTCGCCGTGCCGGGCCCGATCCGGATCACGCCGGTCATGGAGCAGTTCCTGGAGGCGGCCGCGGCGGCACTCCCCGCCGAGGCGGCCACGCTCCTGCGGCGGATCGCGACGGGCGAGACGGATGGCCCGGCTGCCGACCGCGCGCTCGAGTCGATCTGCGAGCCCATGTACGTCCGCGCGCTGCGAGCGCTGGTCCGTGACTCCATCTCGCCCGACGTCATCAACACCGGCATCAAGTACAACGTCATCCCCGGTGATGCCATCATCGAGATCGACTACCGGACGCTGCCCGGTACCACCTCGGCCGATGTCCGCGCCGACATCGAACGCCGCATCGGTCCCGATCTGCTGCCCGCCTGTACGCTCGAGCCGCTCGTGTCCGGAGACCCGGTCGCCTCACCGGCTTCTGGTGAGCTTTGGGACATCATGGTCGCGACCCTGCGCGACCATGACCCGGACGCGATCCCGCTGCCTATCATGGCGCCGTTCGCGACCGACGCCAAGGCGACCATCCCTCTCGGCACGCCGACCTATGGCTTCTCGCCCCTGCGTCTCGACCCCGACGAGCGGTTCCTGGAGCGCTTCCACGGGGTCGACGAGCGGATCGGCCTCGACGCCCTGCGCTTTGGCCTCCCCGTCCTCTACGACGTGACGCGTCGCTTCTGCGGCTGAGTCTCGCGCGGCCGCACCACCCGGCACGCCCGGCCCCGAGCGCTACCTCAGCGACTCAGGTCCCAGGTTCGCGGGTGGCCCGGATCAGGCGGCCGCGGCGGCTGATGGCGTGGGTCGCCAGGGCCGCGACACCCATCGCCACCACGGCGCGCTCGGCGGTCGGCATCGGGCGGACCGCGGACAGGAACTGCTCCGCGCGCGCACGATCCACCACCCGCAGGATGGCGTGCCCGCGCGGGGTCAGACGCAACACCTTCTGACGGCGATCGGCCTCCTCGACCGCGCGTTCCACCAGTCGCCGCTTGACCAGACCGTCGATCAGCCGGCTCGTCGCCGACGGTGATCGGTTTATCGACTCGGCCAGCTCCCCGATCGTCAGCGTGCTGCCATCCGCCAGGACGTAGAGCGCGGCGAGCTGGGTGAACCCGAGGCGCAGGTCGCCAAGCTGGCTGGCGAACCCGATCACGAGCTCTCGCCACAGCGCCCGGCCCATCGCCACACGCTCGCTGATCTGGCGAACGTTCTGGATGCGCGTCCCGGCGGCAAGGACCGGCGCCGACAGATCTGCCTCGAAGCGCTGCGCGATCGTACGCCGGGGGGCCGGTCGGGTCGTTATGCGTGGGCTGCGCTGCTCGGACATCGCGTGCAAGCATGCACGGAAATCGGCGGGGCTGCCGGCCGGCGAGGCTACGCTCCGCGGGATGACCACGATCGCCTATGTCTTTCCCGGCCAGGGCTCGCAAGCGGTGGGCATGGGCCGGGATCTCGCCACGTCCTCACCAGCTGCGGCGGCCACCTTCGCGGCGGCCGACGCCGCACTCGGCGAGGCGATCGCGTCCCTCGCCTGGGACGGACCGGCCGATGTCCTCGACCGCACCGAGAACGCACAGCCCGCGCTCCTCGCGGCGTCGATCGCGATCCTCGCGGCGCTCCGCGAGCGGTGGACCGACGCCGGCCGTCGCGCGCCGACCCCGGCGTTTGCCGCCGGCCATTCGATGGGCCAGTACTCGGCGCTTGTCGCGACCGGCGTGCTGTCGCTCGAGGACGGCGTCTTCCTCGTGCGCCGGCGCGGCGAGCTGATGCAGGCATCGGGAGCCGGGCGCGACGGGGCCATGGCCGCGATCATCGGACTCGACGACGCGCGCCTCCCCGAGCTCGTCGCCGGCGCCGCCGAGCATGGCGTCTTCGTCGTCGCGAACCGCAACTCACCCGGGCAGGTGGTCGTGTCGGGCGAGCGGTCGGCCATCGAGGCCGGAGCGGAGATCGCCCGGACCCTGGGCGCCCGACGGGCGATCATCCTGCCGGTCAGCGTCGCGGCCCACTCGCCGCTCATGGCCGAGGCTGCCGATGGCATGCGCGAGACGCTCGCGACCATCACGTTTCGCGACCCGACGGCGACGCTCCTTGCCAACGCCGACGCCCGTCGCATCACCACCGCCGACGGCGCCAAGGCCGAGCTCATCGAGCACCTGACCGCCGGCGTCGACTGGGTCGCCGCGGTGGAGTCGATGGTCGCGGGCGGCGTCACCACATTCGTCGAGATCGGCCCGGGCAAGGTCCTGACCGGTCTCATCAAGCGCATCGCCCCAGACGCGGAGATCATCCCGGCCGACGACCCCGCCTCCGCCGATCGACTGCTCGAACTGGCCGAACCGGCCTGACCAGGGAGGACCCAACCGTCATGCGTCGACCCGACTACGACCGACGTGTCGTCGTCACCGGACTCGGTGTCATCAGCCCCGTCGGCAACGACAGGGCCACCGCCTGGTCCAACCTGCTCAACGGCGTGTCGGGCCTTGGCCCGATCACCAAGTTCGATACGGATCCGTACGAGGCCAAACTGGCCGGCGAGGTTCGCGACTTCAACGCCGCGGACTGGATGGACCCCAAGGCCGCCCGACGGAGCGAATCGAGCCTCCATTTCGGTGTCGCTGCCGCCAAGCAGGCTCTTGCCGACTCCGGGTTCGAGCTGACCGATGCCAACCGCACCGAGGTCGGGGTGATCTTCGGCTCGGGTGCCGGTGGCCAGTCGCTGATGATCGAGAACTACGGCAATCTCCACGAGCGCGGTCCGCGGACCGTGGCACCGACGTTCATCGCCAACGCCCTCGTCGACAGCTGCTCGGGGATGATCGCCATCGAGACCGGTGCGATCGGGCATAACCTGTGCGTCGTGTCGGCGTGTGCGACCGGCACCCACAGCGTGGGCGAGGCTGCCGAGGCCATCAAGCGCGGCGACTGCATCGCGGTCATCGCCGGCTCCACCGAGGCGCCGCTGCTCGAGGTCGGGCATGCGGGCTTCTCCAACATGCGCGGGATGGGCATGCCACGCCCCGGCGAGGCGCCCCAGACCGTATCCCGCCCGTTCGACCTGACCCGCAACGGGTTCGTGCTCGGTGAAGGGTCGGCATCGCTGTTCGTCGAGGATCTCGAGCTGGCCAAGGCACGCGGCGCGACCATCTACGCAGAGGTCGTCGGCTACGGGTCGGCGGCAGACGGCTGGGACATGATCCAGCCGATCGAGGCCGGAGCAGGCTCGGCGCGGGCGATGAAGATGGCGCTGGAGCGTCAGGGCGTCCCGGCCGACGAGGTCGACATGATCAACCCCCACGGCACGTCCACCCCGCTCGGGGACAAGCGCGAGGCGGAGGCGATATGGACGGTGTTCGGCGATCGGGCCAGCCGCGATCGGCACAGCCTCGCGATCAGCGGCACGAAGTCGATGACGGGACACCTCATGGGCGCGGCCGGCGCCATCGAGGCCTTCGCGACGGTCCTGTCCATAGCCGAACAGACCGTACCTGGCACCATCAACTACCGCGACTACGATCCGGACTGCGACGTCTGGGTGGTGTCCGAGAGCGAGGGCATGCCGATCCGCTACGCCCTGTCCAACAACATCGGCCTCGGCGGCCACAACGGCGCCGTGATCTTCCGACGCTATGACGGCGACTGACCCTCGATCACTGTCGCAGGAGCGCCGCCCCCCAGTGACTGCCTCGTCGACGAGGACCGCGCCATACAATCCGTGCCATGACGGCTGAACGCGATCCAGCCCGACGCGCGGTCATCACCGGCCTCGGGGCGGTCATGCCCATCGGCAACGACTTCCCGACCTACTGGGCCAACCTGCGGGCCGGGGTGACCGGCACGCGCACGATCTCCAGCTTCGATGCCTCGGGCCAGGAGGTGCGCATCGCCGCCGAGGTCATCGGCTTCGACCCGACGACCGCTATGGACGCCAAGATGGCTCGCCGGATGAGCCGGTTCATCCATTTCGCGATGGCGGCGGGCAAGGAGGCGGTCGCCGACGCCGGGCTCGACTTCGCGGCGATGACCCCGGACCAGCGCGACCGTGTCGGAGTGGTCGTGAACACCGGCGGCGGCGGGATCGAACAGATCATCGATGGAACGCACGTCCACGACCAGAAGGGGCCGCGGTTCGTCTCGCCGTTCGCCATCCCCGCGTTGTCGGGCTCGATGGGGGCGGCGATGCTGTCGATGGAGTGGGGGCTGACCGGCCCGGTGATGACCCAGGTGGCCGCCTGTGCGACCTCCGTCATCGCCTTCGGGGACGCCCTGCGTCTCATCCGCTCCGGTGAGTGCGACATCGTCCTGGCGGGTGGCTCCGAGGCGCCGATCTGGCCGATGGGCGTGGCCGCGCTCGCCAACATGGGCGCCCTGTCCAAGCGCAACGACGACCCGGCGACTGCGTCGCGGCCATTCGACGGGACCCGCGACGGGTTCGTGCTCGGTGAGGGTGGTGGCGTGGTCGTGGTCGAATCGCTGGCCCACGCCCGGGAACGCGGCGCCACGCCCCTGGCCGAGGTGATCGGATCGGCCCTGACGGCCGATGCCTTTCACATCAGCGCCCCGGAGCCGACCGGGCGCGGCCAGGCGATGGCCATGACCAAGGCGCTACGCGACGCCGGGGTGGCGCCAGACGAGGTCGACTACATCGTCGCCCACGGCACGGCCACGCCACTCAACGACGTGACCGAGACGCGCGCGATCAAGGGCGCGTACGGCGCCCACGCCTACAGGGTCGCGATCAGTTCCCCGAAGTCGA
>JADLBB010000058.1 GCA_020848055.1 Chloroflexota bacterium
CCTACATGGCCATCGCGCCCCGCGGAACGCCGGGGCATTCGCGCGAGTTTGCTGCCCACGCCGGAGGTCCCGATGGCGACCGCGTGCTGCCGATCGCGATCAGGGTGCTGGCGGCGACCGCGGTCGACCTGCTGCGCGAGCCGGACCTCGTCGAGCGAGCGTGGGGAGAGTTGCGCGAGGTCGGCGGTGGACGTGCCGTGGAGGCACCCGGCTGAGCGACATCCTGGACGGCCAGCCTGCCGATCCCGCCAGGCTGGCCGAGATCTACGACCTCGAGCACGACGCGATCGGCGAGGACCTCGTCTTCTACCGCGAGATGTCGCGCAGGGCGCCGGGCGCCACCGTCGATCTGGGCTGCGGCTCCGGGCGCCTGTTCGCCTCCATGCTGGCCGGTGGTGCGTCGCGCATCGTCGGCGTCGACGGATCCGCCGCATTGCTGGACAGGGCGCGTCAGCGGATCGAACGCGATCCGGCCCTGACCCGGGCCCGTGATGCAGGACTGATCGAACTGGTCCACGCCGACGTGCGCAGCGTGCGAAGGCCCGATCGGTTCGGCCTGGCCGTCCTGGCCGGGGTCTTGCCACACCTCGACGGCCCCGAGGATGCCGTCCGAGCGCTGGGCGCGGCGCGACGCCTGCTGGCGCGCGATGGCATGCTGGTGATCGACACCATCGGTCCTGGCGGATTGCCTCGCGAGGACCTGCCGCTCAGCGTTGACTGGGAGCGCGAGGATGGCGTTCGGCGCATCGTGCGGCGCAGCCAGATCGAGCGACGCGAGGCGCCGGAGGGGCTGCGGGTCAGGTATGTGACCATGACCGACCTCGTGGGCCGCGATGGTACGATAGCCAGACTTCCGGCGGAGTTCCGGCTCTGGTATCCATCACCTCGTGCGCTCGTCGGACTGGCCGCCAGCGCCGATTTGATCGTCGAGGCGGCGTACGGGTCCCATGACCTGGACCCGCCGGGCGATGGGAGCGAACGCTGCATCCTGATGCTGCGTCCGGACCCTGGAATCTGACAGTTGGGGTGACATGGCAGGCGAACAGATTCGGCTCCTGATCGTCGAGGACGTGCCGCAGGTGGCATCGCATGTGCGCGCCATGCTTCAGGCGCAGCACCAGATCAAGATGCTCGACGTTGTCACCTCCGGCGACCGCGCGCTGACCGCCGTCACCGAGATGAAGCCCGACGTGGTCATCGTCGATGCCCTGCTGCAGGGACGCGTGGGCGGCCAGCAGGTCGCGCAGCAGATTCGCCAGGCCGAGCCTGGGGTGGGCGTGATCATGCTGACCGTCCCGCAGAACCCGGTGAAGGAGAGCCCCGAGCGCGGCATCGACGCCGTGCTGACCATGCCGTTCACAGGCTTCGACCTGACCACCGTGGTGCGCAAGGTCGGGGAGGCGCGCTCGACGGAGGCGGCACGGTCGAACTCGCTGGTCGTCACGCTGTTCAGCCCGAAGGGCGGTGTGGGCAGGACGACCCTGGCCTACAACCTGGCCGTGGCGCTGGGCCAGCAGCATCGCGTGTGCCTGGTGGATGGCTCGCTCCAGTTCAGCGACCTGCGCGGCCTGCTCCGCGTGCCGGCCGTCGCCCCGAGCATCGTCAATCTCCCGACCGATCGCATCCGCGAGCAGGACCTCGCCGACGTCACGTGGCGTGATCCGTCCGGCATCGACATCCTGCTGGCACCGCCCCGCGTCGAGATGGCCGAGATGGTCACCACTCGTGACATCGAGAAGGCGCTGTCGCTGCTGCGCCAGCTCTACGACTTCGTGATCATCGACACGCGCGCCGCGCTGTCCGAGGACGTGCTGGTGTACCTCGACAGCGCCGATCTCATCCTGCAGGTCCTGACCTACGACAGCATGGCCATTCGCGGGCTGGCCATGGCGGCTGAGACGTTCGCCGCCATCGGCTATCCGGCCACCAAGCTGGCGACGATCCTCAACCGGGCGGACGCCGCCGGTGGCTTCGACCGCAGCGACGTCGAGCAGGCGCTGGGCAGTCGCATCGACTTCGAGATCGTGTCCGACGGGCGCCTCGTCCTGGCCGCCAACAACGAGGGCATCGCGTTCGTCAGCTCGAGCCCCGAGTCACAGATCGCCAAGGACGTCGGCCAGGTCGCCAACGCCCTGGCCGCTCACCGGAGCGCGCGGTCCCCGGCCCTCGCGGGCCGCTGACTCAGCGGATGGCCGCCGCGTCAGACTCCCGACCGATCGGGGTCTTCGACTCCGGCGTCGGCGGGCTGACGGTGCTGGCCGAGCTGCACCGGCGCCTTCCGGCCGAATCGACGGTGTACCTGGGCGACAACGGACGCGCCCCGTATGGTCCACGGCCGGCCGGCGAGGTGCGCGCGTTCACGCTCGAGGCGGCGCGGTGGCTCCTGGCGCAGGACATCAAGGTGCTCGTGCTGGCCTGCAACACCGCGACGGCGCGGGCGCTGCCCGACGTGCGCCGCCTGGCCAGCGTGCCGGTCATGGGCGTGGTGCGCCCCGGCGCGGTCGCGGCTGCCGCCGCAACCCGCCAGCGCCGGGTGGGCGTGATAGCGACGGCCGGGACGGTGGAGTCCAACGCCTACGGGTTGGCCATCGCCGAGGCCGATGCCGCGATCAAGGTCACCCAGCTGGCCTGCCCGGAGCTGGTGCCGATGGTCGAGGCCGGGATGCTCGATGGACGCCGCGCCGAGTCCGTCATCCGGGCCTATCTCGAGCCACTGCTGGCCGCCGAGCCGGCCATGGACACGCTGTTGCTTGGATGCACCCACTACCCGCTGCTGCGCGCTCCGATCGAGCGCATCGTTGGCTCTACAGTGGCCGTGGTGGATTCGGCCTTCACCACCGCCCTTGCGGTCGAGGACCTGCTCGATGCGCTCGATGCGCGCGCGCCGGCTGGGGAGCCATCGGTGCGGCGGGTTGCCACCACCGGGGCGGTCGCTGCGTTCCGGACCGTGTCGGAGCGCCTGTTCGGCGTCGACGCACCGGCTGTGGAGGAGGCCAGGCTCGAGCGGGCGGCCGTCGTTCCCGTAGACTGAACCGATGGCCCGCCATTCGACCCAGCTCGCGGCTGGCATCGCCGTCGGTGGCCTCCTGGCGCTGGGCGCCAGCGTCGCCTCGCGCGAGATCGTGCGACGGGCCGGAACGCGCCTCATCGACTGGGACTCGGTGCGCGAGATCGCCCATCGGCGACTCGGGGAGGCTGGGGCGCCCATCCCGGCCGCGCAGCGCGCCGAGGCCGAGGCGTTCTATCGCGCCAC
>JADLBB010000059.1 GCA_020848055.1 Chloroflexota bacterium
CTGTCGGACATGATGGAGGGCACCGAGTGACCGTCTCCAGCCAGCGCCCCGAAACGCTCCCGGCCGGCGAGCCCGACGCGGTCACCGGCCGCCACCTCGTCAGCGCGCTCGTCCTCGACCGGCCCGGGACGCTCAACCGGGTGAGCGGGCTGCTCCGCGCTCGCAGCTTCAACATCGAGTCGCTGACGGTGGGGGCGACCCATGAGCCGGGGCGCTCGCGCATGACGATCGTCATTCACGGCGACGAGGGCCACCTGCGCCAGGTGCTGGCCCAGCTGGAGCGGCAGCTCGATGTGCTGGAGGTGACCGACCTGCACACCACTGCCCACGTCGAGCTGGAGCTGGCGCTGGTCGAACTCGACCCACCGCCCGATGCGGCGGCGGAGGCCAGCCTGCGCGAGGTCCTCGCCACCGCCGGCGGCGAACCGATCGCGACCGATGCGGCCGGCTGGTCGGCTCGACTGACGGCACCTCCCGATCGCCTCGACGCCGCGCTCGACGCGCTGCGCGTCCACGGGCTGCGGCGGCTGGTCCGCGCCGGCGCCGTGGCAATGACCTTCCCGAACACCCCCACCAACGGAGCGAACCCTTAACTGACGAAACTCATCTACGACGCCGACATCGACGCGGGGGCCCTGGCCGGGCAAAGCGTGGCGATCATCGGCTACGGCAGCCAGGGAGAGGCGCACGCCCGAAACCTGTTCGAATCGGGCGTGGACGTCCGGGTCGGCCTGCGGCCGGACTCGTCATCGGCCGAGCGCGCGCGCGAGGCCGGACTGGCCGTGACCGATGCCGGTGCCGCGACCGCCGATGCCGACGTGGTCATGATGCTGGTGCCGGACACGGCGGCCCCTGCCGTCTACGCTGGCGAGGTGGCGCCGAACCTGCGCGACGGCGCGCTGCTCATGTTCGCCCACGGCTTCAACATCCACTTCGGCGAGATCGACCCGCCCGCCGGGGTCGACGTCGGCATGGTGGCGCCCAAGGGCCCCGGCCACATCGTGCGGCGGCTGTACGCCGCCGGTGGGGGCGTCCCGGCCCTGTTCGCCGTGCATCGCGACGAGACCGGCACGGCGCGACAGCGAACCCTCGCCTACGCGCGCGGCATCGGTGCCGGGCGGGCGGGCATCCTGGAGACGACGTTCGCCGAGGAGACCGAGACCGACCTGTTCGGCGAGCAGGCCGTCCTGTGCGGCGGCACGACGGCGCTGGTGCAGGCCGGGTTCAACACGCTCGTCGAGGCCGGCTACCAGCCGGAGCTCGCCTACTTCGAGACGATGCACGAGCTCAAGCTGATCGTGGATCTCATGTACCAGGGCGGCCTCGCGTACATGCGCTACTCGATCAGCGACACCGCCGAGTACGGCGACTACACCGCCGGCCCGCGGATCATCACCGACGCGACCCGCGCCGAGATGAGGCGCATCCTCGGCGAGATCCAGGACGGCTCGTTCGCCCGCCGCTGGATCGAGGAGGGACGCCGCGGCGGGCCGGAATTCCGACGCATGCGCGAGGCGGCATCGCACGCCCGCATCGAGGAGGTCGGCGCCGAGCTGCGCAGTCACATGGCGTTCATCGATCCGCGCACCCCGCCAGATGGCTGGACCACCATCGACGAGGCGTCCAAGGCGGCGAGCGGCGAGGGGGTGGCCTGATGGCCCGTCGCATCCGCATCTTCGACACCACGCTGCGCGACGGCGAGCAGACGCCCGGTGCCTCGCTGACGGTCGACGAGAAGGTCAGCGTGGCCAAGCAGCTGGCGCGCCTGGGCGTGGACGTCATCGAGGCAGGCTTCCCGGCCGCATCGCCCGGCGAGGCCGAGGCGGTCAAGCGCATCGCGACCGAGGTGGGCGGCGCCAAGGGAGCGCCGGCCATCGCCTGCCTGGCGCGCTGCGTCCCCGCCGACGTGACCGCCGCCGCCGCCGCGCTGGCTCCTGCCCGACGCAGGCAGCTGCACGTGTTCATCGCCACCAGCGACATTCACATCACCCACAAGCTGCGCAGCTCGCGCGAAGAGGTGCTGGAGCGGATCCGCAGCTGCGTGGCGCAGGCGCGGCGCCTGGTCGGGCCTGACCACGACGTCGAGTTCAGCGCCGAGGATGCCTCGCGCACCGAGATCGAATTCCTGCTGACCGCGTTCGACGCGGCAGTGGAGGCGGGCGCATCGGTCATCAACGTGCCCGACACCGTCGGCTACGCCGAGCCCAAGGAGTTCGCCGCGCTGGTGCGCCAGGTGGTGCGCCTCGTCGGCCGGCGCGCGATCGTCAGCACCCACTGCCACAACGACCTGGGCCTGGCCACGGCCAACACCCTGGCCGGCATCGGTGCCGGGGCGCGGCAGGTCGAGGTCACCGTCAACGGCCTCGGCGAGCGCGCGGGCAACGCCTCGATCGAGGAGGTCGTCATGGCGCTGCGCACGCGACCCGGTCGGTTCGGTGGCGCCACCACCAACGTGAAGACCGAACAACTGACCGCAAGCAGCCGCCTGGTCAGCTACCTGACCGGCATCGCCGTGCAGCCGAACAAGGCCATAGTCGGCGCCAACGCCTTCGCGCACGAGTCGGGCATCCACCAGGACGGCTACCTGAAGAACGCCCTGACCTACGAGATCATGACCCCCGAGTCGGTCGGGCTGTCCGGCTCGACGCTGACACTGGGCAAGTTGTCGGGACGCGCCGGCTTCGACGAGCGGCTTCGCGCCATCGGCGTGTCGGTGGACCCAGACGAGCTGGACCGGCTGTACGCCGAGGCCATCAGCCTGGCCGACCGCAAGAAGCAGGTGACCGATGCCGACCTGATGGCGCTGGTCGAACAGCATGCCGACCCGGTGCCGCAGCTGGTCGAGCTCGAGCACTGGGCCACCGCCAGCCGCGGCGGCGAGTCGAGCAGCGGCAACGTGTCGCTGTTCTATGGCGGGCAGACGTTCCGAGCCTTCTCCGGCGGCAACGGCCCCGTCGACGCGCTGCTGTCGGCGGTCGACAACGCGCTGGAGCAGATCATGGGCGGGCGGCCGCGCCTGGTCGACTATGGGCTGCGCAGCATCGGCTCGGGCGAGGATGCCCAGGGCGAGGCGACGGTCAAGATTGCGGCATCCGCCGGGGACGAGGTCCCGATGGTGTTCACCGGACACGGCCTGTCGACCAACGTGGTCGAGGCCAGCCTGCGCGCCTACCTGGCCGCGGTGAACAAGCTGCTGGCGGAGCACGCCACGGCTGATCCGGCGCAGCCGGTCCGGCCGGCGGTCACCGCGTCCACGGAGGACGCGATGTGACCACGACCCATCGCGTCGCCTACCTGCCCGGCGATGGAATCGGGCCGGAGGTCTGCGCCGTCGCGCGTCGCTGCGTGGACGCGGCAGGCGCCATCGGCGGCTTCGAGGTCACCTGGGAA
>JADLBB010000060.1 GCA_020848055.1 Chloroflexota bacterium
GAACCCCAACGCCTCGTGCGGCCGCCAGCGGTTGTAGAGCTGGCGGAAGGCATCGACCTCGGCCTGCAGCTCGAGCACGTCGCCGATCTCGATCCGATACAGGTGCTCGTACTTGAGGGTGCCGAAGAAGCGCTCGACCACGCCGTTGGTCTCCGGCGCCCGATGCCGGGTGCGGACGTGGACCAGCTCGTGACGGCCGGCGAAAAAGCGCATGAACTCGACGCTCTTGTAGGCGGGCCCGTTGTCGGACACGATCGCCAACGGGCTGAGCTCGCCGGTCGCGGGGTCGCAACAGTCGTCGCGGACCGGGTGGCCCAGCAAGCCCTCCGCCTCGGCCAGGGCCAGGCCGATGGTCTCGATCGCATCCCGCGCGGCGGACGTGGGCACCACCGTCGCGGTCAGGCACAGCTTGGTGGCGTAGTCGAGCACCGCGCTGATGCGCCACGTGCCGCCACCGGCCGTCTCGAACTCGGAAAAGTCGGTCTGCCACACCCGGTTGCGGCGCACCGGAGCGGCCACGAACACCGCGCGCCGGCGGACCGCCAACTGACGCCGCTCGGCCTGGTAGCGCACCGGCAGCAGCAGGCCGCGGCGGCGCAGGGCACGCTGCACGCTGGATGCACTGACCCGCACGCCGTCGGCGCGCAGCATGGCCCAGATCTTGCGATGGCCCCATGCTGAGTACTTGTGGGCCGTGTCGGCCGCGGCCGGCTCGATGGCGTCGACCACCGGCGCCGGCCAGCGCCGCACTGGGCGCCCACGCCGCTCGCCGGCGCGCCAGACGAACAGCTGGAGGTGTCACTCATGTCCGACGATGTGCTGAATGACGCAGGCGATGCCCTGCTCGTCGCTCGGGCGGCATGTGGATAGCTGCGCGCCGGGATGGCCTTGTACAGCGGGGCGATCGACTCGAGCGCCGCGGCGCGCTCGGCATCGGAAGACCAGGGCAACCTTCAGCGCCGCAGTCCGCCGTGCCTGGCAGCGGTTCCGCCCTCTTCGTCCGAGTTACTCGGTAATCTTTGTGTGCTACCTTTAGGGGCATGTCCCGACGACAGCGCACGCCACAACGCCAGACCGGTGAGCCGATCTCCATCCGCCTCAGTATCGGGACCGACCGGCTCGTCGCCGCCGAGGCCAAACGCACACGCCGTTCGAAGAGTGCAGTCGTTTCGGCATTCACCGAAGAGACGGCCCGGACTCGGCGCTTCCCTGGTATCGGCTTTCGCGGTGATGATGCGGCGCGACGAGCGTGGGTCATCGGCTCCGGACTCGACGTGTGGGAGGTCATCCACATGCTTGAGGACTTCGGCAGCGTCGAGAGGCTCCTCGCTGAGTCCCATTTGACCGAACCGCGCGTACGGCTGGCATTGGCGTACCGGGACGCCTATCCCGAGGAGATCGCCGACGCGGTCGCCGAGAACAGGCGGCCCCGTGAGGAACTGAAGGTCCTCTACCCATTCATCGGCATCGCCGACGAGCGTCGATAACACCAGGTGCGGCTGCTGCTCGACGCCAACCTCTCCGGTCGGCGGATCGCAGGCCCGCTGCGCAAGGCTGGTCACGACGTGCAGGCCTTGAGCGAACGCGCCGATCTGGAGGGCCTGGCCGATCCCGAAGTCCTCGCGCTGGCGGCCGCGGAGGAGCGGATCCTCGTCACCCGCAACAGCCGTGACCTCGCGCCGCTACTCAGAGAGTGGGCCGAAGCTGGCCGCTCGCATGCCGGCTGTGTCCTCATCTGGACGCTCAAGCACGACGACTTCGGCCCGATCCTCGAGGGACTCGAGCGTCTGCTGACGGAGCGACCCGTCCAGACGACGTGGCGGGACCTGGCGGTCGCCCTCTGACTTGGCGCGGCCGCGCACTCGGCCAGGGAGTCCACCGACCGGCAGCTGGAAGGCATCACCGATACAATCCACCCAGTGGATCTCGGCGTATGGCTCAACTTCGTTCATGTCATCGCCGCGATAGTCGCCATCGGCTCCAACGTCACCTACAGCGCCTGGCTGCACTATGCCCGCCGCGAGCCGGAGCGTCTGCCGTTCGTCATCGGCGGCATCCGGCGACTGGACAGGCGCCTGGCGAACCCGGCGTACATCGTGGTGCTGCTGACGGGCATCGGCATGATCATCGTCGGACCCTTCTCGATCGAGTACAACTGGATCAGGGCCGCGCTGGTCCTGTACGCGTCGGCGGTACTGATGGGCATCTTCGGGTTCGCACCGGCCATCCGGCGCCAGCTCGCCGAGGCCGAGGCCGATCCGCGATCCGATGCCTACGAGACCGCGGCGCGCAGGAGCGACCGGTTCGGGATCCTGATGGTCGCCATCGTACTGGTCATCGTGTGGTTGATGGTGGCCAAGCCGTTCTGACATCACGCTCGCACGAGGGCGTTCAACCCAGAAGCACCGGGCTCCGATCCCCTGGAGCCTGTCCTATCCCCGAGTTGTGGCGACACCCGGATAGGTCTGCGTCGAAAGAGCGCCATCATGGCCGATACTCGGCAGGGTAGGCTATGCGCGTGCTGGACACCATCGATCGATGATCAGCGTTTCGATCGCGGAGCTGTTGCCGCTCGCCGCGGGCGTTGCGATCGCTCCGACCCAGATCATCGCGATGATCGCCCTGCTGCTGGCGGCCAACGCGCGGCGCAACGGGACGGCGTTCGCGGCCGGCTGGCTGGTGGGACTCTTCGGCCTCTCGACCGTTCTGACGTTCCTCGTCGATGCGGGCGACGGCGCGGCCGGCGAATCCGGCGGGGGTCCGGGCATCGGTGCATGGATCAAGGTCGTCATCGGCCTTGCGATGCTCTATCTCGCGTTCCGCACCTGGCGCAACCGTCGGAAGGCCGACGAACCCCAGGACGAGCCGGCCTGGATGACGCGGCTCGATGAACTGTCGCCGTTTCGCTCGTTCCGCCTCGGCCTGCTCCTGGTGGTCGTCGATCCGCTCAACCTCCTGATGTGCGCGTGAGTCGCCAGCCTCGTCGGCGCCGCCGGTCTGGGTGGCACCGAGATCCTGGCGGTGCTGGTCGTCTTCACGATCCTAGGAAGCGTGACGATCGTCGGGCCGATCCTGTACTTCCTGGTCCGGGGCGCGGCGATCGAGCCGACGCTCGCCGAGATTCGAGGCTGGATGACCGCCAACCAGACTGCAGTCTCGATGACGGTGCTCATCCTGCTCGGCTTCGTGCTCCTCAGCGACGGAATCGAAGCGATCGCTTTGTAGTCTGCGAGTACGCACGCGCACGATCCCTTGGCGCAGATCAGCCGATGATGCGCGCCGTCCCGAAGCCCGCTGCCAGGTCGCGACCGGTGGCGAATCGCGCGGGCGAGAACTGGGCCAGGCCCGGGTCCGGATGGCCGAGGATCATGTCCGCCACGTGACGGCCCAGGGCCGGCGCGAGCTTGAAACCGTGGCCGCTGGTGCCCGCGTCGATGAACACGCGGGGCGCGATCTCGCCGATGACCGGCTGCCAGTCCGGGCTCACGTCATACACCGATACCCAGCCGCCGCGCGGCTGTGACTCGTCGAGGCCGGGGATGCGGTGCGCGGCCGCGGTCAGCAGGCCCAGCGCCTCAGGATCGCCCATGCTGCGGTTGAAGGAGTCCGGGTCGGTCACCGGCTCGCCGGGCGTGAGCCCGCCGAGGCAGAATCGCTCGGCGCCCTCGGGCCGGCAGTAGTAGCCACCCGCAACGTCGATGTGGCCGTAGCCCATGCGCTCGCCGGCTCCCCAGGCCGCGACGGCCACGATGTGGCGCTCGACCGTCAGCGGC
>JADLBB010000061.1 GCA_020848055.1 Chloroflexota bacterium
CGCTCATGCAGAGCGAATCGGCACTCCAGTCGGCGCGAATCGCGCGCGACCAGGGCGGCCCGTTCGCCGCCTACGCGCCAAACCGCGAGGCCTACACCAAGGTCATGCGCATGCATCGGGATGCCGCTTACCGGGTCGACCGCGCCCTCATCCCGACCGACATGGTCGATGCGGTCCTGACCGGCTGGGACGAGGTCGTGGCGCTCGGCGAGAAGACCGGCTTCCGCAACAGCCAGTTGTCGGTCCTGGCGCCCACGGGCTGCCTCACCGGCGACAGCCTGGTCCTAACCGATCGTGGCCTGGTCCGACTCCGCAGCCTCGGCAACCCGGACGGCACGAAGTGGCAGGACCTCGATGCCAGGGTCGCCACCGATGACGGCCCGCAGCAGGCGACGAAGTTCTTCATCAACGGTGCCGAACCGGTGGTGACGGTCACGACCTCTCGTGGCTACCGCATCAAGGGCACCACCACCCACCGCATCCGTGTGCTGGATGCCGATGGCACCTGGCAGTGGCGCCGGTTCGCCGACATCCGCAAGGACGATCGCGTCCCGATGATGCTGGGCGGCATGGTCGGCGAGCCCCGCGAGGTCGCGCTCCCGCCACTGGCCGAGGCGTACTGGACGTCGGATCACACCGCCTTCGCGCCACGCTACATGAACGCGGACCTGGCGGAGCTGATCGGCTACTTCATGGGCGACGGCTCGTTGCACTCCAAGGGCCTGCGCTTCTGCGTCACCGAGGCCGATACCGATGTGACCAACCGCCTGGTGGCCCTCGGCAAGAGCCTCTTCGGCATCGATGCCGCCGTGACCGCGAAGCAGGGCCATACGGAGGTCGCATTCCACTCGGTGCGACTGACCCTGTGGTGGGAGGCCTGCGGGTTCGCCAAGCGGGCGCCGCACGGCGAACACCGTGGCAAGGGGTACGAGAGCCACATCCCCGAGGCGGTCCTGTACACCAACGATCCGGCCGCTTATCGAGCCTTCGTCCGCGGCCTATTCGAGGCCGATGGGAACGCGAATCACGGCTACGCCTACTGGGCGACCGTGTCCGAGCAGTTCAGCCACGACGTTCAGTCACTGCTGCTGGCGCTCGGCTTTGTGACCACGCGCAAGACCGATGAGCCCGGCTACGGCCACATGGGCAAGAACCCGATCCACTACCTGCGCCTGCTCAACACCAAGACCGGCGCGCGCTTCCTCTCGGAGATCGGCTTCATCAGCGAGCGCAAGCGAGAGGCGTTGGTGGACCTCGACCACCCGCAGGCGGCCCGCCACGACCTGGTGCCGGTCAGCCGGGCGATGGTTGATCGGCTGGCGCCTGAGAACGACAGCCTCCGCAAGACGATGCTCCTGTCCCTCTCGCGGACCGGCCTGGTCTCGCGCCGTTCGGCGACCGCGCTGCTGGAGCGGACGGCCGACCCGGAGTTGGAGCAGAGCCTCGGCTACTTCTACGACACCATCGCGTCAGCCGAACTTGGCGAAGAGCAGCTGACCTACGACATCAGCGTCCCGTCGAACGTGACCTACGTGGCCAACGGCTTCGTCAGCCACAACACGATCAGCTTCCTGATGGACTGCGACACGACCGGCGTCGAGCCGGATATCGCGCTCATCAAGTACAAGCGCCTCGTCGGTGGCGGCTACCTCAAGATCGTCAACCAGTCGGTCCCGACCGCGCTGCGCAAGTTGGGCTACACCGCGGCGCAGACCGAGGAGATCGTGGCCTGGATCGACGAGCACGAGACGATCGAGGGCGCCCCGCATCTGCGCGACGAGCATCTGCCCGTCTTCGACTGCGCCTTCAAGCCGGCCAACGGCACGCGCTCGATCCACTACAACGGGCACCTGGCCATGATGGCCGCGGTCCAGCCGTTCATCAGCGGCGCGATCAGCAAGACGGTCAACATGCCCGAGGCATCGACCGCCGATGAGATCGCGCAGGTCTACATCGACGGCTGGAAGCTGGGCCTCAAGGCCATCGCGGTCTACCGCGACAACTCGAAGCGCTCCCAGCCACTGAATACGAAGAAGGAAGGCGGGGATGCAGCCCTGTCGACTGGCGGGGCCGATGCGGTCGCACCCGAGGTCCAGACCGTCTACAAGCCGCTCCGCCGGCGCCTGCCCGACGAGCGGGCATCGATCACGCACAAGTTCAACGTCGGCGGGCACGAGGGCTACCTGACCATCGGCCTGTACCCCGACGGCACCCCGGGCGAGATCTTCCTGCGTATGGCCAAGGAGGGCTCGACCATCAGCGGGCTGATGGACGCCTTCGCGACCGCGGTGTCGCTGGCGCTCCAGTACGGCGTGCCGCTGAAGGACCTGGTCAACAAGTTCAGCCACCTGCGCTTCGAGCCGGCGGGATTCACCGGCAACCGGGACATCCCGATGGCCAAGTCCCTGGTCGACTACATCTTCCGGTACATGGCCACCAAGTTCATGTCGCAGGCCGATAAGGACCAGGTGGGGATCATCAATCGGCAGCTGACGTTGTCGGATGCGAATCCCGCTGGCGCGGCGCCTACCGAGGCGACGGGTCCCTCCGGGACCCCTGCCTCGCACGGCGCCTCGACTAAGGACGACTCGGCTCCGGCACGGTCGGCTGAGGGTGGTGAGGCCACAACCGGGTCCACTCAGCCAACCTCGGACCCTGGTTCCCAGGTGTCGGAAGAGGCGGCAAGCGAGGTTGACTCGTTGGTGGCGAGCATCCCGGTGGTTGGGGAGGAGGCGGTCGTCAACAGCCTACTGGATGGGCTGAAGATCGTGGCGCAGAACACCGAGGCGCGTGATCGCGCCGAGCGGCTGGATGCCGGCCAGGCGCCGGTGATCTTCGACACCGCCGACTCACCGGCCTGCACGGACTGCGGCTCGATCATGGTCCGCAACGGCTCCTGCTACAAGTGCATCAACTGCGGCGCTACGTCGGGCTGTAGCTGAGGACTGAACTCGGAGCCCGGGTCGCGATGCGCACGCAGGGAGCGAAGCGTCCGAGGCTTATCCGCCTTCAGGACGATAAGTTGCCGGTAAGCATCCCACTGGTACTGTCCTCGGGTGCCCACCATCATGCGTGTCGGTCCGTATCGGTTCTTCTTCTGGAG
>JADLBB010000062.1 GCA_020848055.1 Chloroflexota bacterium
AGACTGACCAACGGTCAGCCGGGGAATAGGTTCCTGAACCAGTCACCCACGCGCGACAGCGGGTTCGAGCCGTTGGCGGCCCCGTAGCCGATCGGCTCCTCGCCAAGGTGGTGCGCGCCCCACAGCAGCAGGCCGAGCGGCGTGGCGAAGGCCGGGTTGGCGAGTTGGTCCATCAGCCCGCCCACGCCCTGCGGCGTCCCGACCCGGACGGTCATCTCCAGGGCGTCGCGGGCAAGCACCTCGGCTCCGGCAAGCCTGGCCCCACCGCCGGTCAGCACTGCGCCGGCGGGCAGCATGCCGGCGTGGCCGGAGCGCTTGACCTCCTCGCGGATGAGGCCGTAGATCTCGCTCATGCGGGCCTCGATGATCTCGCACAGCTTGCGGCGCTGGATCGTCTGCCCGGCGGCCTCGCCGAGCACCGCCACGTTGATCAGTTCCTCGGGCTCGACATCGGCGAGGTTCGCCGTGCCGTGCCTGATCTTGATCTCCTCCGCCAGGTTGAGCGAGGTGCGCAGGCCGATGGCGACGTCATTGGTGACGTTGATGGCGCCGACAGGCAGCACCGCGGTGTGGTAGACCGCGCCGTCCACGAAGACCGCGATGTCCGTGGTGCCGCCGCCGATATCGGCGACCAGCACGCCGAGCTCCTTCTCGGTGTCGGTCAGCGTGGCCTCGGCCGCGGCCAGCGAACTGATGACGAGCTCGTCGATCTGGACCCCGGAGTTGACGATGCACTTGGACAGGTTCTGGACCGAGGTCGCGGCGCCGGCCACGATGTGCGTCTCGACCTCGAGCCGCACGGCGCTCATGCCGAGCGGATCCTTGATCCCCTCCTGGCCGTCCACGATGTAGTCGCGCGGCACGACGTGCAGGATCTCGCGGTTCGAGGGGACCTGGACGGCCCGAGCCGCCTCGGTCGCTCGGGCCACGTCCTCGCGGCTCACCTCGCGCTTGTGGCCGGAGACGGCCACCACACCGCGCGAGTTCTGGCTGGAGATGTGCGAGCCACCCACCGCCACGAAGGCCGAGCTGATCTTGTAGCCCGACAGCCGTTCCGCCTTCTCGACGCTCGAGGCGATCGAGTTCACGGTCTGGTCGATGTTGGCGACCATCCCCTTCTTCATGCCGACCGACGGCGCGATGCCATAGCCGATGACGTTGACGTCACCGAGGCGGCTCACCTCGCCGATCAGGGTCGTGACCTTGGTCGTCCCGGCATCGATGCCGACCAGGACCGCTTCGCGTTCCAAGCTACCTCCTGCGTGCGACGCGCACCCGCGCGTCATCGGTGCCGATCGAGCCTACAGGAAGTGGCGCCGGATGAGTGCCACGTTCTGGAAGATGCGCAGCCCGAAGGCGAACAGTGCGACCAGGTACAGGTCGATCCCGAGCCGGTCGCCGATGAAGGTCAGCGCCACTGCCACCAGCGTGTTGGTGACGAAGCCGCTGATGAAGATCCGGTTGTCGTAGTGGGCGTCCAGCTGGGCCCGGATGGCGCCCAGGACCGAGTCCAACCCGGCCAGGATGGCCACCGCCGTGTAGCGCGCCAGGTCCGGGCTGACGCTCACGTTGAGCACCAGTCCGAGCATGACGCCGAGCGCAAGGCCGACGATGGGAAGCCACATCCGAGCGTGTCCTGCTGCGATGGATTGGGCCGCAGAGGTCCCGCGCCCGCCCGGCCGCGTCACCCCTTGTCACGGAAATATACCTTTCCCGGATTGCGCACATCCACCCACGCGATGCTCGACTCGGGCTCGGTGGCGAAGAGCGTTCGAACCGCCGTCACCTGTAGCTCCAGGCGCGCGGCGGCATCGGTGGTGGTCTCGTTGGGGTCGACGCCGTAGACGCCGAACGAGATCTCCCAGCCCTCCTCGATCGAGATCAACGCGAAGCCGTGGCGGTCGTCGAGGCTGATGGCGAGGTCTCGCGCGACCGAACCCAGCCGCCCGGGATCCATCCCGGCCAGCTGCAGGCCGACGCGCAGGACGTCGGCCGGGATGGTGTCACCCACGACCATGAGGCGCGAGCCGAAGCGCCTGTCCTCGATGAGCGGCAACGCGGCCAGCGTCGGGGGCATCGGTTCGTCACGTGGGCCGGCCGCAAAGAGCACCCCATCCCGATCGCCGATGAACCGACCGGACGACGTCTCCCACACGAAGGCAGGCCGGCGCTCGACCACCGCCGCGGCCAGCGTGCCGTCGAGGCCGACCGACACCTCTGCCCGGGCCACCGCCGGCAATGCCTCGATGCTGGCGGAGATGGCATCGGTATCCACGGCCAGGGCGCTGACGCCGCGGCCCACCTCCAGCAGCCGGCCGAGGTCCGCCGCCGCGGTGTACGACTCGCCGCTCCAGGTGACGCTGGTGATTCGCAGCCACGGCCCGTACAGCAGGGCGACGGTCACCGACGCGAGAGCGACCGCCCCGGTGGCCGCCAACAGGCGCCGGATCGACGGCAATCGCGAGCCCACCCTGAGTCGGAGCGGCGTTCCGGGCCTGGCTGCCTGGCCACCGGGCCCTCGACTGCGTCCGCGCGGGCGCGCGGCCTTGACCTGCTCGGACCGGGTAGTGCGCCGCTTCGGCCGCGGCTGGGGTTGCAGCTTCATCGCTCGCGCTCCAGCGCCAGGTCGATCAGCCGGGCAACCAGTTCGCCGAACCCGATGCCGGCCAGCTCCGCCTGCTTGGGGAACATGCTGGTGGTGGTGAACCCCGGCAGCGTGTTCATCTCGCTCAGGAACGTCCCAGCCGGTCCGACCAGGAAGTCCACACGGGCGAGGCCGGCGCCGTCCACCGCCCGGTACGCGGACAGCGACAGCTCCTTGAGCCGCGCGGCCAGATCCGGATCGACATCGGCGCGTGGCTCAACGCGCGCCAGGCCCTCCACGTACTTGGACTCGTAGTCGTAGAACTCGTGGCTCGAGCGGACCTCGCCCGGCTCGAAGACGATCGGATCGGCGTTTCCCAACACGCCGCATTCGAGTTCGCGCGCATCGGCAACGTAAGACTCGACGATGACCTTGCCGTCGTGCTGAAACGCCTCGTCCAGCGCCGATGGAAGCTCCGTTGGATCGTGCACTATGGTCATGCCGACGCTGCTCCCCAGCCTCGCCGGCTTGACGACCGATCGCGCCCCGATGCGTCCTGCCACCTCGCGCAGCACGTGCCCGGGGTCCGTGTGCCAGGCGCTGCGCCGGAACCAGGCGTAGTCGACCACCGGCAGCCCGTGCCCGCGCATGAGATCCTTGAAAACGACCTTGTCCATCGCCACCGCGCTGGCCAGGACGCCGGCCCCGGTGTACGGAATGCCGGCCAGCTCCAGGAAGCCCTGCAGCGTGCCGTCCTCGCCGAACGGTCCGTGCACGGCCAGGAACGCCACGTCGATCGCCTCGCCCAGCGAGCGCACCGCCGCCCTGGCGGCCAGCGCGTGCTCGTCGCTGTCTTTGGAGCGGTCAATCGCGGCACCGCCGCCCAGGCGCAGGCGCTCGACCTCCTCGGCCGGGCTGGCGGCGCCGACCAGGGCGCGCAGCGACTGGCCGTCTCCGAGCTGGGGCGCCGGCCCGTCGGGCAGGTGCCAACGGCCCTCTCGGTCGATGTAGACCAGGTACGGCTCGAATCGATCGCGGTCGATGGAGCGCAGCACGGCCTCGGCCGAGGCGACGCTCACCTCGTGCTCCGCCGAGCGACCGCCGGCGAACACGCCGACGCGCAGCCGGCTCACGCGGCCACCTCGGCCCAGTCGCCGACGAACTCGA
>JADLBB010000063.1 GCA_020848055.1 Chloroflexota bacterium
CGCACCAGCCGCCTGGCGCATGTCCTGAGGCTGCGCTGATGGTCCACGACGTCGTCGCCACCTGTCCGGTCTGCAGCGGCGAACTCACCATCACCCGCCTCCACTGTCGCAGCTGCGGCACGGCCCTGGAGGGCGAGTTCGGGCCGGGCCGGTTCAGCCGACTGGACCGCGACCAGCTCGGCCTGCTCGAATCGTTCCTGCGCTCGCGGGGCAACCTCAAGGAGCTCGAGCGCGAGCTCGGGATCAGCTATCCAACGGTGCGGGCCAGGGTCGAGGCGCTCGTCCGCGCACTCGGCCTTGGCGACGCATCCACCGATGCCGATGACCTCGATGATGTCGAGGCCTTCGATGCCCGGACAGGCGCCGGCGACGACGCGTCGCCCGACGCGGCCGAACAACGACGGGACATCCTGGAGCGCCTGGCGCGACGCGAGCTCAGCGCCGACGAGGCCGCCGAAGCGCTTCGATCGATCGGTGGGCGAGGCTGATGGCTCGCTTCGCGCGCCAGCAGGTCATCGAGCACCAGATCGGTCCAACCGGTCGCTTCGGCCTGCGCCTCACGCACCCCGATGTCGAGATCCGAGCGAGCGACGGGGACATCGCGCGGGTGGTGATCGAGTTCCGTATCAGCGCCGAGTCCGAGGCCGATGCCGACGTTGCCTTCGAGCGCATCCGCTACGTCGTCAGCCAGGGGGCCGGTCTCCTGGAGGTCAACGAGCCCAAGCTGAGCGGCCGCGGCCTCGGCAGCCTGGTGAGCCGCCTCGGCATCGGTTCACCCAACGTCTCGACCAGCGTCCGGGCCGAGGTTCCCCCGGGCGCAGAGGTGACGTTCGACGGCGTCAGCGCCGACCTGCGGGCCGAGGGCCTGCACGGTCGCCAGTCATACCGATCGGTGTCGGGCGACATGGTCCTCGAGCGCGCCGCCGGAGAGCTGCGCGTGCGCGGCATCTCGTCGAGCGTCAGCCTGCGCGCCGATGAACCCATTCGTCTCGAGGCCAACACCGTCAGCGGCGACCTGTCGGCCGTCGCGCCACGTTTCGACGAGCTTCGAGTGGAGTCGATCAGCGGGGACGTCGAGATCGAGGGCACCCTGTCATCGCGCCGCGAGTCGCGCGTGGAGACGGTCAGCGGCGACTTTCGCCTCGGGGTTGTCGGCGGCGTCACGGTCGAAGTGCGGGCGCTGGCCAGCAGCGTCAGCGTGTCGCTCCCCCACCGCAGCGAGGGGTCCCGCGACCGGCGACGCTACGTCATCGGCGACGGCCGGGCACAGCTGGTCTTCCGGTCCATGTCAGGCGACCTGGTGGCGCATGCAGCGCGCCGGACCCCGGTAGATGCCCCGGCGCCCGAACCGATGGACCCAGGACTGGAGATGGAGATCCTGCGGGCCCTCGAGCGCGGCGAGATCGACGTCGAGGAAGCCGTCGCACGCCTTGCCAGGATGGCGTCCCATGCCTGACGAGCTTGACGCGATCCTTCGACTGGTGGCTGATGGCCGCCTGAGCCCCGCCGAGGCGGCGCCGATCATCGACGCGCTGACCCGCTTGGAGGAGACGCGCGGCGAACGGGGTCGCGAACGCGCCCGCGAGAAGCTTCGGAGCGAAGGAACCAGCGGCCGACGACTTCGGATTCGCGTCACCGAGAGTGGCCGCCAGGTCGTCAACCTGCGCATACCGATCGGCTTCGTTGACCGCGCCCTGGGCTTCGTGCCCGGCATCGGTGCCGACCAGGCCGATCGCATCCGCGACGCGGTCAGATCGGGCTCGACCGGACCGATCCTCGACATCGACGACGACGGCGACGGCGTCCAGATCAGCGTGGAGTGACCAACGATATGGATACGACCCTGCCGGCCGACGAATCGGCCGCCACCGCGACACCGTCCACTTCCGGGCCGACCCTGCTTCAGCCGCTCCGCGTGCGCGACTTCCGGCTGCTGTTCAGTGGCGAGACGATCAGCGTGCTGGGCGACCAGTTCCATTTCGTGGCCCTGGCATGGCTTGCGCTGCAGCTGACCGGTTCGGGCCTGGCGCTCGGAACGGTGCTCATGACCGCCGCGATTCCGCGCGCGGCGTTCATGCTGCTCGGCGGCGCCTTCAGCGACAGGATCTCGCCCCGATCGCTGATCCTGGTCTCGAACGCCGTGCGCGGCGTGACGGTGGGAACCCTCGCGGTCGTGGTGCTGTCGGGCACCGCTCAGCTTTGGCACCTCTACATCTTCGCCGCGGTCTTCGGCGTGGTTGATGCCTTCTTCTACCCCGCCCTGGGCACGATCGTGCCGATGCTGGTGCCAGCGCGCCTGCTCCCGCCCGCCAACGCCGTCATCCAGGGCTCGGCCCAGATCATGGGCCTCGTGGGTCCGGCGCTGGCCGGAGCGATGATCGCCGTGGTGCAGACCGGGCCGGCATTCGTCATCGACGCGGCGTCGTTCGCCGTGGCGGTCGCGGCCATCGCTCTGGTTCGCGGCGGACGTCGCCTGCCGTCCGGACCGTCCGAGCCCCAGGAGAGCGTGATGGCCAGCATCGGCGGCGGCCTGCGGGCGGCATGGGCCGATCCAGCCATCCGTGGCGCGATCGTGCTCACCACGGCCTTCAACCTGGCGATCAACGGGCCGATCAGCGTAGGCCTGGCCTGGCTGGCCGACGAGCGGTTCGCCGGTGGCTCGACGGCCTTTGGTCTCATGTTCTCGGCCTGGGGCGCGGGGGCGCTCATCGGTGCCGTCGTGGGTGGCTCGATCACCCGGATCCCGCACTTCGGCTCGATGCTGCTGGGCGCCGCGGCGCTGATCGGCGTCGGCCTGGCGGCCATCGGCTTCGCGCCATCGGCCATCGTGGCCGGCGCGATCCTGGCCGCGATGGGCGTCATGGTCGGCCTGATCAACGTCCAGTTCATCTCGTGGCTGCAGCGCCGGGTTCAGGGCGCGCAGATGGGCCGGATGATGAGCCTCGTGATGCTGGGCTCGGTGGGCTTGGCACCGGTGTCCCTGGCCGCGGCTGGTTTCCTGATCGACCTCGGCGCAGCGACCCTGATGTTCGCCATGGCCGGCGGCATCGTGCTGGCGGCGACCGTCGCCGGGTTCGCCTGGGGCATGCCGCGCCTGATGGACACCGACCGGAGCCCGGCTGACTGACCGCGCGGGCAGCCCCAGGGCGAGCGGGCCCTGCTATCGTTGCCCGCCGTGACCCGCTCCACCGAACCGGCCGACGAGGGCCGGGTCGATCCCCTGCTCGAGGTCCGACAGAAGCGCCGCGGACAACGCGTCGGCGACAACTACGTCAGGATCGTTCGCCCGTTTGAGGCCGACTTCGAGCGCGGTGACACCGGCGAGCTGATCGCGACCGAGAAGACGGTCCTCGAGCGGCGCGGCTGGACCGCGACGCTGCGTCGATTCCGGACCTGGCTCATCGGTCGCCCGATCCACCGCGACCGCGAGGTTCACGAGCGGCTCAGCAAGACCAAGGGCCTGGCCATATTCTCGAGCGACAACATCAGCTCCTCGGCCTACGGGCCGGAGGAGATCATGCGGGTCCTCGCCATTGCCGGGACCGGCGCGCTCACGCTGACCCTGCCGATTGCCGCGCTGATCGCGATCATGCTGGCCATCGTCACGCTGTCCTACCGCCAGACGATCAAGGCGTATCCACAGGGCGCCAGCAGTTACATCGTGGCCAGCGATAATCTCGGGCCGACCTTCGGCGTGCTGGCGGCCGCAGCACTCCTCATCGGCTACACCGTCACCGTGGCAGTTTCGGTGTCGGCGGGCGTGGCCGCCCTGACCTCGATCGTGCCAGCCTGGTTCGACTGGCGCGTCGTCATCAGCGTCGCGATGGTGGGCGTGCTCATGCTCGGCAACCTGCGCGGCATCCGCGAGTCGGGCACGATCTTCATGGTTCCGACCTACGCGTACATCGTCGTCATGCTGGCGATCATCGGCTACGGGGTGACGCGCACGATCCTCGGCGACGTGCCGCAGTTCGTGCCGCCGGCGACCTGGGAGACGGCCGAGGCCGGCGGACAGGCTCTGGGCCTGTTCCTCATCCTGCGCGCCTTCAGCCAGGGCGCCGTGGCGCTGAGCGGCGTAGAGGCCGTGTCGGA
>JADLBB010000064.1 GCA_020848055.1 Chloroflexota bacterium
TCAGCGTGGTCGAGTCGGTGCGGTGGTAGGAGATGATGCCCTCACCGAACAGCGCCTGGGCTGCCCGCATGGTGCGATCGGCTGAGAAGCCGAGCTTGCGGTTCGCCTCCTGCTGGAGGGTCGAGGTTGTGAACGGCGGCGAGGGGCGTTGAGTCGCCGGCCGCTCATCGACCGTGCTGATCTGCCACGGCAGCCGGGCGCCCAGTGCGGCGGCCAGGGCGCGGGCGTCCTCCTCGCCCAGCAGACGAACGCCGGCGTCGCGCCGCAACTGCCCGCTGGTCGAATCGAAGTCCCGCCCGCTCGCCACGCGGGCGTCGCCCACTCGGTCGAGCCGCGCGGTGAACGAGCCGGTGCCAGAACGGATCCGGGCCTCGAGGTCCCAGAAGGCGCCGGCGTGGAAGGCCGATCGCTCCTCCTCGCGCTCGACGACCAGACGTACGGCGACGCTCTGCACGCGCCCGGCACTCAGCCCGGTCTGGACCTTCTTCCACAGCACCGGTGACAGCAGGTAGCCGTACAGCCGATCCACGATGCGGCGGCTCTCCTGCGCATCGACCAGCCTGAGGTTGATGTCACGCGGATGGTCGATCGCGCGGCGGACCGCCTCCTCGGTCACCTCGTGGAACTCGATGCGGCGGACCGGCACCCTTGGCTTGAGCACCTCCGCCAGGTGCCAGGAGATGGACTCGCCCTCGCGATCAGGGTCGGTGGCCAGCAGCACCTCGTCCGCATCGGCCAGCGCGGCTCGCAGGTCGGCGATCCGGCGTCGCTTATCCGCGGTCACGACGTAGTACGGGCGGAAGCCGCTCTCGACGTCCACGGCCATCTTGCCCCATGGCTTGTCGCGGATCTCGGCCGGGACCTCGCTCGCGTTCTCGGGCAGATCCCGCACGTGGCCCACGCTCGCCTCGATGCGGTACTCGTCGCCCAGCAGGCGTGAGAGCGTGCGCGCCTTGGCCGGTGACTCAACGATGATCAGTGGCTTCGACATCGGCCTTCAGCCACTCATGCCGGCGCGTGGGATCGATCTGGTGCAAACCGCCTCATCGGTTCGGGAGTGTAGCAGCCGGTATCGCCCGGGCCGCCACGAACGCCCACCACGGTGCGCGCGTCAGTCGGTGAAGTCCCAGGTGATGATCGTCTTGTCTCCGACGGTGGCTATGCCGATGCCCATGCGGCGCGCGTTCGGATTGAGGATGTTGGCGATGTGGTTCCACACCCCCGGATACGGCTCCGACATGAACTGCGCGTGGCACCAGTCCAGGGTGGCCTGCTGGCTCATGCCGATGTAGTAGCACTGGTTCTCGCCGGACCACCCGAAACTGATGCCGCCACGGGCCAGCCGCACCTCGCGCGTGCTGCCATCGCGGCCGTAGTGGCTGAAGTAGCCGTTGCGGGCTTGATCCCACGCGTGCGCGGCGGCCACGGCCGAGACCCCGGCATCGAGGACCAGCGGGCCGAAGCCATACGCCGCGCGGGCCGCGTTCACCTGGTTGAGCGCGTATCCGGCCAGAGTGGTAGCCGGCGCGGGCGGCGGGACGGCCGAGCCGGATCGACTGCTGGCGGACCCGCGCGAAACCGCCCCCGCCGCGGTGGTGAACGCCCACCTGGCGCTGACCGGGTTGCCCTCGGTGTCGCGGGCAGCGTCCGAGATGGTGACGGTGAACTTGCGACCGGCGGCGAACGGACGGTCCGGCACGTACGTCAGGCGGGTCGAATCCTCGTTCCATGACAGCAGGCCGCCGACGAGCAGCCCGGTGACGCCATCGGTCAGGCTGAAGGCAGCGTTGGTCTCGTCGATGCGCATCGGCCGGCTGAACCACATCTGCACGTAGGCCGCCTCGACGCCATCGGCATCGCGCTTGGGAGAGGTCCTGCTCAGCCTTGCCCGATCGGCGATGACGAACGACACGCTGGACCCGGCGCGCAGCGAATTGCCACGCTGGTCGTGCGCGCCGCTCAGGTTGATGGTGTAGCGCATGCCGGAGCCCAGGCGCCCGATGGGCGTGAAGACCAGGTCCTGTCCGCGCCAGGACAATTCCCCGGAGATGTCCGGCGCGATCCTGAAGTGAGACTCGACGTCGGCGGCGTCCATGGCCCCGCTGAAGCTGAGCACGATGGAGCTGGTGCTGCTCACGCCGGTCGGAGTGTCGGCCAGAGGCTCTCCCCCGTTCATCGCCATGGCGGTCGGGCCGGCCTGCGTCGCCGGCTCCTCCAGCACCTCGCTGAGGCCAGACAGCGGTGGGTCCTCCGGCGGGGAGACGTCGCCGGCGAGCCTGACCTCGACGCCGGCGATTGCCGGGGCCGCTTCGGTCGTGAACGTGAAGCGGAGCGCGCCAGCCAGTTGGGAGCCATCGTCGGTGGCCGACGAGGGCGGGATGACGACCAGGTACCGCGCGCCGGCGCGCCAGCGCACGGCAGGCGACAGCGTGAGGACCGTTCGCGACCGATCCCACGCCAGATCCACCGCCTGCGCCGGGATGACCTCGAGCGCGTCGGCGACCGAGGACGGGTTCATCGGTGCGTCGAATGGGATGGTCACCGCCGCCGACGTGTCGATCGCGTCGCCGAGCGTCAGTGGCAGGAGCGGCTCGGGGACGTAAGGGTCGGCCTCCGGCCCTGCCTGGGCCGGTGAGACAGGCTGCGTCAGCGAGGTGAGGATGGTGAACGAGAGGGCGGCCAATGCGACCCTGGTCAGGGTGCGGTGGCGGCTCAGCGAGTGGCCAAGCGACTCGAACGTTGCGGCGGCCCGGGCCGCCCTGGCAGTTCGGATCGAACTCAATATGCAGGCTCCGTGGGGGTTCAGCGCCGCCCTCGTGGGCACGCGGGCGACTGCCGGTGGCGCCGGCAGCATAGCCCATCGGTCCGGGGTACGTCAGATCGATCCGGTCAGCCCCCTGGCCGGGCGCGTGGCGTGGAAGGTCGCGCCTCCGAAGGCGTCGACCAGCCCGCGCGCCTCCAGGAGCGTCAATGCACTGGCCACCGATGCGGGCCGCTGGCCGGTGCGGTCCACCAGTTCCTCGATGGATCCGCTGCGCTCGAGCAGCTGCCGCAGCACCTGCCCCTCCACCTCCGAGAGGCCGCCGATGACCGGCGCGGGACGTCCGCGCAGCACACCGATCTGGCGCGCCAGGGCCGCCGTCGAGGTGATGATGCTGGCGTGCAGGTCGGCGATCAGCCGGTTGCAGCCACGGGACGCCATCGCATCGATCGGGCCGGGCACCGCGTACAGCTCGCGGCCGATGGCCCTGGCCGCCGCCGCGGTCAGCAATGCTCCGGACCGATCCGGAGCCTCGACCACCACGACCGCCTCGGCCAGGCCGGCGATGACCCGGTTGCGGCGCGCGAAGTCGGGGCGGCCGATGACCGCGCCCACCGGCACCTCGGTCAACAGCGCGCCGCCGGCTCGCGCGATCTCGCTCGCCAGGGCGCGGTGGCGCGGCGGATAGATGCGATCGATCGGCGAAGGCAGGACGGCGACCGTACGGCCGCCGGCGGCCAGCGCCGCCCGGTGCGCCGCGCCGTCGATGCCGAGCGCCAGTCCGGACACCACGACCACGCCATCGCGCGCCAGTTCGTCGGCGATATCGGTCGCGGTGGCCATCCCGTACCCGGTTGCCCGACGCGTGCCAACCACGGCGACCGCCCGCCGTTCGAAGGCGGCGGCATCACCCACCACGGCCAGGACCGGCGGCCGCGGGTCGAGCGTGCGCAGGGCGGGCGGATAGGACTCGTCGAGGTCGGTCACCAGGCGCCCGCCCGCAGTGCGGGTGGCGGCCTGCAGGCCAGCTGCGACCGAGCGCGCCCCGGCGGCGCCGATCTTGCGCATGGCGGCCGCCGACTCGGCGGCCAGGCGTTCCACCGCTGCGACCTCGGTCGGGCCGGCCGCGAGGGCTGCCGCCGCGGATCCGAAATGGCGCACCAGGCGGGCAAACCCGGCAGGGCCGATGCCGGGCACCGCCGCCAGCGCGATCCAGGCGTCGCGCTCGGTCGCGCGCGAGATGGTCCGCGACGGAGTCGAACCGGCCTGACCGACCCCGATCACGACGCAAGTTCCTTGGGCCGAAACGCGATCGCCTCGTCAACGTCCTGCGTCGATACCGCATCGCGACCATCGAGGTCGGCGATGGTGCGCGCCACGCGACCCGCCCGGTGCAGGCGCCGCAGCGACAGCCCCAGCTGGCGGCCGCGGGCCTCCAGCGTTGCCAGCGCGTCAGGCCCGAATCCGGCGCTGCGGCTGATCCGATCCGGCGACAGTTCGGCGTTGGGGGCGCCCGCACGCCGTCGTTGCACCGCGTCGGCGGCCGCGATCCGTTCGGCGACGCGCGCGCTGGCCTCTGCGGCTCCGGGAGCTCCATGCCCGGACGTGGCCGACTCGAGCGGCACGACCAGGTCGAGCCGGTCGCGCATCGGCCCGGACAACCGAGCCTGGTAGCGGCGTCGCACGCCGTCCTCGCAGTTGCAGTCGCGACCGGTGATCCCGAACCAGCCGCACGGGCACGGGTTGTACGTCGCCAGCAGCATGAAGCGCGCGGGCAGCGCGACGACCCCGTCCACGCGGGCGATGGTCACGATGCCGGCGTCAATCGGGCCGCGCAGGGCGTCCAACGCATCGCTGCGGAACTGGAGCGCCTCGTCCAGCAGCAGCGCGCCGCGGTGTGCGAGGCTCGCCTCACCGGGCCGGATCCGCGGCCCGCCGCCCACCAGTGCCTGGGTCGAGATGGTGTGGTGCGGCACCCGAAACGGTCGTCGCAGCGACGTCGTGGCTCGCGCATCGGCCACTCCCGCCACCGAGTGTATGCGGCTGACCTCGGCCGCCTCGACCTCGGTGAGCGGTGGCAGCAGGGCAGCCGCCGCACGGGCCAACAGCGTCTTGCCCACGCCGGGTGGACCGGTCAGCGCCAGGTTATGGCGGCCGGCCACGGCGATCTCGAGCGCCCGGCGAGCCACCCTCTGGCCGATGACCGAGACGAGGTCCGGGGCGTCGATCGGCGCATCCGGATCAGCCCGCTGCGGATTCGCGCGGTGCGCGCGAAGGGTCTCGACCCCGGCCAGGTGGCGCACGACCTGGCCCAGCCGCGCCGCCGGCCGGATGGTGACTCCGCCGACCATGGCGCTCTCGGCGGCGTTCTCGGCCGGCACGATGGCCTGGGCGATCCCGGCACCGGCAGCGGCAGCCACCAGGGCCATGGCCCCCGGTACGGGGCGCAGCGATCCGTCAAGCGCCAGCTCGCCGATCAGCGCAGTCCGAGCCAGGCCCGAGCCGTCGAGCTGGTTCGAGGCGACCAGGATCGCCGTGGCGATGGCCAGGTCGTGTCCCGTCCCCTCCTTGGGAAGGCCGGCCGGCGCCAGGTTCACCGTGATCCTGCGAGACGGCACTTCGAAGCCCGAGTTGCGCAGCGCGGCCCTGACGCGCTCGCGCGCCTCCAGCACCGCGCTGCCGGCCAGCCCCACGATCGTCAGTCCGGGCAGTCCGAAGGCGACGTCGACCTCGACCCGCACGGGCATGCCGTCCACGCCCATGATCGACGCGCTGAGCGCATTGGCCAGCATTGGCACACTCCGCAAGGGAGGCGATTCACACGTGACTTGCAGGTGCCGGCCGCCTGCCTGCTCGCCTCCCTGATACAGCGGCGACCGGCGGGGCCATCCTGGGGAGTCACCCCTTACCGGCCCGTTACGCGGCGCTTATCGCGGGGCAGGCGGGCTGGTCGGGGCCGATCGTCAGCCGCGCGCCGGGACAGCCCCCGCGGACGCGAACGATGCGTCGACCGCATCGGCGAACTTCGAAACGCTCTGGCCGAGCGGGGTATCGGGCCGCGCCGACATGAAGGGCTCGCCCGAGTTGAGGGCGCTGATGGCCCCGCGGTACTCGTTGATCACCTGGTGATCGATGCGTCGACCGAGCGCGGACTCGGCGTTGTCGACGTTGATCCCGGTGTAGGCATTGGATCGGTTCAGGACCAGCCTGACCTTGGTGCGCTCGAAACCGAGCGAGTCCATGGTCTCCAGGGCCAGGCGCACGTTCTTCAGGCAGGACAGGTCGGCGGTCATGATCACGAAGATGACGTCCGACTCGTCGAAGACCTGGAGCGTGAAGTCGTCGATAGTGCGCGAGGTGTCGACCAGCGTGTAGTCGTAGGCGGCCCGCAGCAGGCCGAGGATGTTGGCCACGCTGCCCGGGTCGGACTTCTGGCGCTCGGCCACGATGTCTCCCTGCTCGGGGTTCGGTGGGGCCAGCAGCAGATCGATGCCGGCGTGGTGCGTGACCATCAGTTTGCGCAGCAGGTCGCCGTCCAGGTCCGGCTCGCTGACGGCGTTGACCACCGACGAACTGTCCAGGCTGAGGTCCAGGAAGACGCGCATGTCGCCGAACTGCAGGTTGGCGTCGAACAGCGCCACCCGGCGCTGATGGCGCTTGGCCAGGGCGATGGCGGTGTTGATGGCGATGGTGGTGGTGCCGACACCACCCTTGGCGCCATAGAAGGTCATCAGCCGTCCGAGCGTCGAACGCGCGGCCGCAACCGGGCCGACGGCCGTCCCACCACGAGCCAGCAGGGCCTTGATGCGTGCCATGAGCTCCAGTGGGTGGAATGGCTTGACGATGTCGTCATCCGCCCCGGCTCGCAGCCCCTTGACCCGCTGCTCCACGTCGGCCTCGGCCGTCAGCATGATGATCGGCACGCGACGCCCATCGGTCTCGGCAGCCCGGATCTGCTGGGTCGCAGCGTAGCCATCCAGCACCGGCATGGTCACGTCCATCAGCACCAGGTCAGGACCGATGGCGGCCGCCATCTCGACGCCGGCCTGGCCATCGGAGGCGACGTGCACCTCGTACCCCTCCTGCTTGAGGGTGAAGACGAGGACGCGCTGGATGTTCAGGTCGTCGTCGACGACCAGGACCTTGATGGCAGCCATCGATACCCCGAGCTGATTAGGGAACGGGCCGATTATACGGGCACAAACGGGTGCATCCATGCACCAATGGTCCGGGTCAGGGCTGCGGTTCCGCCTCCGACAGCCAGCGCCGCAGGAATTCCATGACGGTGGTCCGGTAGCGCGCCGGGTCGGTGATGTACGCGTCGCCATGGCCGGCGCCGGCGATGACCAGCAGCTTTCGCGGCCCGCTGGCGCGCTCGTACAGTGCGACGCCCTGCCGCCAGCTGATGAGCCGATCGGCATCGGACACGATGACCAGCAGCGCGCGCCGGCCCATGCGCCCGACCGCGTCGATCGGGTCCGGCAGCACGGCTCGCGCGCGGAGCGAGGCGCCCAGTACGATCGCGGTCGAGCCGGGTCCGGGAAGGGGCCATCCCTCCCCGCGCATGCGATTGGCGATGGGGTGCGCGGTACGGGCGTAGGGCGCATCGGCCACCACCGCGGCGACCGGCAGGTCTGGTGCCGCCAGGATGGCGGCCGCGGCCCCCATGCTGACCCCGAACAGAGCGATGCGCGTCAGCCCGCGCGCACGAAGCGCGTCCACCGCGGCACCCACGTCGCGCCGTTCGCGCGCGCCCATGGTGACCGGGCCGGCGTCGCTCTCCCCGTGGCCGCGAAAGTCGAACTGCAGCACGTTGTGGCGCTCGCGCAGCCACGGCACGAACCCGGCCAGTTCCGGCAGGCGGTGCCCCGAATAGCCGTGCATGACCACCACCGCGGTGTCCGTCGGCTGCGCGGCCGGAATGAACCAGGCGGCGAGTTCCACGCCATCATCGGTCCGAATGCGAATCGCGTCGTACTCGAACCCGAGATCGCCGGGGTTCGACGGCGCGTCGGGCGGCTCGGGCACCAGCGGACGCACCGCGGGCCAGACCAGGGCGCGCGAACCGCGGACCGCGACGTAGGCGAGGTAGCCGAGCACTGCAACGCCTGCGGCGCTCGCCGCCCGGCCCAGCGCCCCAGCGATCATGACCCTTCGGGGGTCTCCGCCGCCTCCAGCCCCTGTGCCTGGCGCATCACGGCGCTGATCGGCCGGGTCAGCTCGGACAGCTCCATCGGCACGATCCACTTGGTGCTGTCGCCGGCGGCCAGGGCCTTGAGCGCCTCGAGGTACTGCAGCGCCATGGTCTTCTCGTCGATGCCGTGCGCCGCGCCGAAGATGGTCTGCAGCGCGTTGGCGTAACCCTCGGCACGCAGGATCTGCGACTGGCGGTCGCCCTCGGCGCGCAGGATGCTCGATTGCTTATCGCCCTCGGCGACGTTGATCGTGGCCTGGCGGGTGCCCTCCGATTCGGTGATGACGGCGCGCCGGTTGCGCTCGGCGCTCATCTGGCGGTTCATGGCCTCCTGGATGTCGCGCGGCGGCACGATCTCGCGGATCTCGACGCTCGTGATCTTGACGCCCCAGCGCTCGGTCACCTCGTCGAGCTTGGCGCGCAGGATGTGGTTGATCTCCTCGCGCTTGGCAAGGACATCATCGAGCGGGATATCGCCGATGACCGCGCGCAAGGTGGTGGCCGCCAGCGCCTGGCTGGCCCCGGTGAAGTCGGTGACCGCCACGACCGACTCGGCCGGGTCGAACACCTTGGAGTAGACGAGGAAGTCGATGTTGATCGGCGCGTTGTCCTTGGTGATGCAGGTCTGCTGCGGCACCTCCAGGAATCGCTCGCGCAGATCCACCTTGACCGCCTGCTGCACGATCGGGATGAGCAGCACGATGCCCGGGCCTCGCGCGCCCTGCAGCCGGCCGAACGTGAACACGGTCAGGCGCTCGTACTCGCGGACGATGTTGACGATGCTGAACAGCAGCCACAGCCCGATGACCGCGACGATGATGATGACGATTGGGCCGACGACGTCGGGCATCTGGTTATCCCTCCGGTGTTGTGTCTGTCTCGGAGCCCATCGGTTCAACGACGAGCTCCAGCCCCTCCACGGCGACGACGCGCAGGGGCGTCCCCGCGCCGATGTCGGCGGTCCGGCTGCGCGCGGACCACGTCTCGCCGCCAGCATATGCGATCCCGGTCGGGGCGATGACCGTCTGCGCCGTCGCCGGCCCGCCGATCAGGGCCGTCACCGGCCGGTTGGCCACGCCGCCGCGGCGTGACTCGACCATGGCGCGCACCAGGACCCAGGCGTACACGAGGCCCACGACCACCACCAGGCCGATGATCCAGGGACTGACCTCCACCTCGAGCTCCAGCTGGCCGGGCTGGACGCCGGTCCACAGCGCGAAGCCGCCCAGCACGATGGCGACCACGCCCCCCACGGTCAGCAGCCCGTAACTGGCCACGACCGTCTCGAGCGCCAGCAGTCCGATGCCACCCAGCACCAGGATCAGCCCACCCACGTTGAGCGGCAGCGCGTTCGAGCCGATGAGCGCAACCACGATCGCAATGGCGCCGGCGATGCCCGAGAAGAAGTTGGGGTGGAACAACTCGGCCAGGATGCCGTAGAAGCCGATGGTGAACAGCAGGAACGCGATGTTCGGGTCGCTCAGCAGGTGCAGGAATCCCTGCCCTGGGTTCATCGACAGGTCCACGATGCTGCTGCCCGACAATCGTGGCAGCGGCTGGCCGCGGAACGCGAACGCGTGCCCGTCGGCTCGCGCGCCGGTGTCGATGGCCGCGAACAACTCGTCGATCGAGGCGGCCTGCAGGTCCACCACCGGCGGCTCCAGCGTCACCGCCTGCTCGGCGTTGACGCTGGCGGCATCGCGCACGGCCGATTCGGCCCAGTCGGCATTGCGCCCGTGGCTGGTGGCCAGCGAGCGGATGCGGGCGACCGCATCGTTGGTGACCTTGCGCGCCAGCGTGTCCGGCAGGTCCTCGCCGCCGGATCCGACCACCGAGGCGGCCCCGATCGTCGTGTTGGGCGCCATGGCGGCCACGTCGGCGGACAGCGTGACGAACGTTGCCGCCGATCCGGCCCGCGCTCCGGAGGGTGCGACCCAGGCTATGACCGGCACGTCGCTGCCCAGGATGGCGACGACGATGCGGTCCATGCTCGACATCTCGCCCCCCGGCGAGTCGATCTCGATCAAGGCGGCGGCATGTCCACCGGCGCCGGCCACCCGCAACGCCTCCTCGATGTAGGCGGCGTTGACCTGGTCGATCACGCCGCGCAACTGGATGCGGGCCACGCTGTGATCCGCTGCAGCCGCTGGCGCGACCAGGCACAGCACCCCCAACGCCAGGCTCAGGACAGTGAGCGCACGACGCCTCATGCACCCGAGTATATCGGTCGCCGGTTGCCGTGCCCGTTCAGGCGCCCGGCAGCAGCGCCTCGGCCACCAGCTGCGACCACGTCTCGAGGCGGTCCCACGCTCCGCGCACCACGGCGACGTCGGCGAATCCGCCAACCAGCTTGTCACGCTCGCGAACCGCCACCGGGCGCCCGGCCGCCTCGACGCTGAACACGACCCCCAGATGCACGGCGCCGACGGGATTGGAATCATCGTTGAGCAGGCCAATCAGCTCGAAGCGCGGCTCCCACGCGGCGTCGAGTTCCTCTCGCCACTCGCGGCGCAACCCGGCCATCAGCGCGTCCGCGCCGGCATCGACCGGGTTGAGGTGCCCGCCTACGCCGATGCTGGCCCGCCCGTGCAGGCGTGGGTCGCCGCCCGCATCGGTGCGGTGCATGAGGAAGGTCGAGGACCCATCACGCACCACCACGTACGGGATCAGCTGCTTGTGCCCCGGGTCCACCTCCGCCGCCGCTCTGTCCAGGTAGGTGCCATGCGCCGTCACCGCGGCGCGCAACGCTGCCAGGTCATCCACGCCGGCGGCACGCAACCCGCGGAAGTTGCATCCGCCGGGCACGAGATCGCGCGGCAGCACCAGGACCAGTTCGGTCATGCGCGGCGGCGCACCGATCGCCCGCCCCCGTTCAACCGCAGCGCGGCAAGCGTCTCGTACCGGTTGGGCGATCCGTTGGAACGCGAGCGCACCAGTTCGATCCGATCGACGGCGAGAATGCCGGCCGGCGCGACCGCGTCCTCCAGCCAGGCGCGCAGGTCCACCGCACGCCCGTGCGCGCGGGCCAGCGTTATGTGCGGCGTGAACGGTCGATCCGGCTCGAGATCCACGGCGCGACCAACGTCGTCGGCCAGGCGCCGGAGCTCGGAACCTGGGTCCGCCACCCCGTACCACGCCACTCGCGCCCGTGAACTCGACGGAAAGCCGCCGAGTCCCCCGGCCTCCAGCCTCATGCGCGCGTGCCCCCGAGCCTGTTCCGACAGGCGCTCGACCACGCGCGACACCCTGTCCGGCGCCACGTCACCGAGGAAGGCGAGAGTCAGGTGCCAGTCAGGCGGCGCGCTCCAGCGCAGTCCGGCCAGGTCGGGTCGATGGCCCCAGCCCTCGACCGCGGTCACCAGGCGCCTGGTCAGCGCCGCGTTCAGCCTCACCGCGACGAAGCATCTCCACGCCTCGCTCATCGGCTTCCGTTGCGGGCATCGATGATGGGCAACAGCTCGTCCAGCGTTCGAATCACCGGCGTGCCGGACGGGATCTCGTCGGGCGCATAGCGGCCGGCGCGGTCGATCAGTACCCCACCGATCCCGACCCCCGCGGCGCCGGCGACATCGGCATCAACGTGGTCGCCCACGTGCAGGACCGATGCGGGCGGCACGCCCGCGTGCTCAAGCGCCCACTCGAATATGCGCGGGTGCGGCTTCTCAAAGCCGATGCGGGCGCTGGCCGCGACGAAATTGAAGCCCTCGGCCAGGTCGAGCGACCCGAGTAGCTCCGGCAGGCTCCACACCCAGTTGCTCACGGCACCCACGACCAGGTCGCGCTCATGCAGGGCCGCAAGGGTCGGGTGCGCTTCGGGGAAGACGTGCCAGTGCTCGGCGGCCATGAACAGGTCCGCCAGGCGGCGGTAGAACGCATCGGGCATCGGACCCACCCCCAGCTCGGCGACGGCGGCCGAGTCGATCGTCACCGTTCGCTGGTAGCTCGTCTCATCGGACGGGTCGAATCCACCCTCCATCCCCCACCCTCCGTGGTGGTAGGCGCGGCGCAGCGAGTTGTGCAGGGCGTCGAGATCCACCTCGACGCCGAACTCGGCAAACGCGATGGCGTAGATCGCCTCCCACGATGGATCGGGCCGCATGATGGTGTCGCCGATGTCGAGGAACACGGCACGGATCGGGGGCTTCACGTCGTTCATGAGTCTGAAGGAAGCGTAGCGCAGGAACCGATCAGGCCGCCGAGACGCCCATCGTGCGCAGGATGGAGTAGATCTCGGTGCGGTAGCGGATCCCCGACGAGTGGCGTGACAGCCACAGCAGGTAGTCCGGGTCGCGCCGCGCCAGGTCGCGCAGGCTCCAGCCAGTGTAGCGACCGAAGGTCAGGACGCTGCCCGGGCTCGACACCGGCGGTGGAGGCACGCCAGCGCGCGTGGCGACCGACTCGGCCACTGAGACGCCGGCCAAGATGCGTCGCCTTGAACGGTCGTACATCGACCGCGTGCGCTCGTCGCGCACCAATGCGTAGGCGCGGTTGAGGGCGGCCATGCGCTCGGCGGCGCGTCGCGTCGCGTCGTGATCGGGGTGGTACTTGAGCGCCAATGCCTTGAAGGCGGCGTTCACCACCTCCTGCTCGGCGTTGGGAACGACCTGCAGGACGGCGTAGGGATCGAATTCGAGGAAGGCGGGCGACATCGGCGTGGCGCCCTCAGTCGTTGTACAGCCTCTCCTCGATCAGCTTCTCGGCCGTGATCCGACCGGTCGGATCGAAGCAGCTGTACTCGAAGAGCTTCTCGAACTCCAGGTCGACGTTGTCCTGTCCGCCGCGGTTCTTCTCGACCGTCGCCACCACCCAGTCGCGATAGCGCTGGGCCTGGTACGGGTTGAACTCGATGTTGACCTTGGCCACGATGTGGTACTTGTCGTTCAGGATCAGGATGATGTCCGACTCGTAGTTGATCGCCGACGATCCGCGCAGGTGATGGTTGCGCAGCCGCTTGGCCTTGAGGCCCTCGCGGTCTGCCGCCACGATCGCGACCACCGGCACCGATTCGGCCAGGGCGATGTCCTTCAGCCCGGACACGATGCGGGTGACCTTCTCCTCCTCGCTGGCAGGCTCCGGGATGACGGGCACCTTCTGAAGGTAGTCGACCACCAGCACCAGGCGTCGCTCGTCGTCAGAGCCACGGTGCTCCTGCACCAGCGCCCGCAGGTTTTCGATGGTCGAGCTGGTGGAGGTGCCGCGCATCAGGTACAGGTTGGAACCGTAGCGAGCGATGCGCTCCAGGCTGGGGCGAAGGCGCGGGTTGGCGCCGAGCTTGGCCTTGGTGCCGGTCTCGGCCGAGGTCGTGTACGAGCTCACGACCTCCTTCTTGACGTCCTGGATCTTGACCGCGCCCGCCTTCTGGGGCAGGTGCGCCAGCGCCGACTCCATCGCGACCATGCGCTGGATCAGGTACTCCTCGTCGTGCTCGAAGCAGACGTACAGGACGGTGGCCTGGCCCGAGGCGGCCATGTTGCGCGCCATCTGCAGCGCCATGGTCGTCTTGCCCTGGCCCTGCGAGCCGCCGATGAGCATCAACTCGCCGGGTCGCAACCCACCGCCGATCGTCTTGTCCATCGGCACGAAGCCGGTCGCGATCGGCACGAGGTCGTCGATGTTGCCGGCAGCCACGCGCTCGTTCAGGCGGGTCAGCACGTCGAGAGCCGAGCGGGGCAACAGCGTCCCCTCGCCGACATCGACCTTCCAGTCGGGCTCAATCTTTGGTGTCGGCGCCTTTGGCTCCGCAACCGGCTCGTCGATCATGGGAAGACGGACTCCAATTCGATCAGTGCTCGATGACCGCGCCTCGCGCACTCGGGTTGTGCCTGCGCGCAACACGCACGGGCGAGTATACGGCCCACCTCCTAGTCCACCAATGGCCCGAATGGGCTACCGGGGATCCACCTCGATCGAGTGCGTTGACTAGGCCGGTTGCGGCGCGGGTCCGGAGCGGCGTCGCTTGGTCCCACCCTCATCGCCAGCCCCTAGCTCGGGCTCGGGTTCGACGCCCTCGCCGTCGGCCGGAGTGGCGGCGCTCCTGGGCGTGGGCCCGCCGCTGCGAGGCGGCAGGACGCCCTCGAACAGGGCCTCGAACTCGTCGGCCTCGATCGTCTCCTTCTCGACCAGCAATGCTGCCAGCCTGTCCAGCACGGCCCGATGCGCCTTCAGCGCCTCGGTGGCGCGCTGGTACGCCCGGTCGATGATGTCGCGCACCTCGGCGTCGATCTTGGCGGCGACCTCGTCGGAGTAATTGCGCTGCTCGCTGATCTCGCGGCCCAGGAACACCATCTCGTCCTTCTTGCCGAACGTCAGCGGGCCGAGCTTGGGGCTCATGCCGTACTGGGTGACCATGGCGCGGGCGAGGTTGGTGGCCTTCTCGATGTCGTTCGACGAGCCGGTGGTCGTGTCGCCGAACACGATCGTCTCGGCCACGTTGCCACCCAGCATGCCGGCGATCTTGTCCTCGAACTCGGACTTGGAATGGAGGTATCGGTCCTCCTGCGGCAGGCTCATGGTGTAGCCCAGGGCCATGCCGCGGCTGACGATGGTGACCTTGGTCACCGGGTCGCACTTGGGCAGCACGCGCTGCACGACGGCGTGGCCGCCCTCGTGGTAGGCGATGATCTGCTTCTCGTCCTCGGTGATGATGCGGCTGCGTCGCTCCGGGCCGGCGATGACCCGGTCGATCGCCTCGTTGAAGTCGTCGGCGCCGATCGTCTTCTTGTTGCGGCGTGCCGCCAGGATGGCTGCCTCGTTGACGAGGTTGGCGAGGTCCGCGCCGCTGAAGCCGGGCGAGCGACGCGCCAGGGCCTCGATATCGACCGTCTTGTCGAGCGGCTTGCCCTTGATGTGGACGGCCAGGATCTCCTTGCGACCCTTGATGTCCGGCCGATCCAGCACGACCTGGCGGTCGAACCGGCCGGGGCGCAGGAGTGCGGGATCCAGGACGTCGGGCCGGTTGGTGGCCGCCACCACGATGACGTTGGTGTTGGTGTCGAAGCCGTCCATCTCGACCAGGATCTGGTTGAGGGTCTGCTCGCGCTCGTCGTGCGAGCCGCCCAGGCCGGCACCGCGCTGGCGCCCGACAGCGTCGATCTCGTCCACGAAGACGATGCACGGGCTGTTGCGCTTGGCCTGTTCGAACAGGTCGCGCACCCGCGACGCTCCGACGCCGACGAACATCTCGACGAACTCGGAGCCGCTGATGCTGAAGAACGGCACGCCCGCCTCGCCGGCCACCGCCCGGGCCAGCAGGGTCTTGCCGGTGCCTGGCGGACCCACCAGCAGCACGCCGCGCGGGATGCGCGCGCCGAGGGAGTTGAACTTCTCGGGGTACTTGAGGAACTCGACGACCTCGGTCAGCTCCTGCTTGGCCTCGTCCACGCCGGCGACGTCGTTGAAGGTCACGACGGTCTTGTTGCCCAGGAACATGCGCGCGCGGCTCTTGCCGAAACTCATGGCCTGGTTATTGGTGCCCTGGGCCTGGCGCATCATGAAGAAGATGAACCCGCCGATCAGCAGGACCGGCAGCAGCGCCGTGATGAGCAGGGTCAGGATGCCGCCCGCAGCGCTCTCGGGCTTGACGTTGAACGCGGCGCAGTCGAACGAGCCCGGGTTGCCGCCCGAGCCGCAGCCGAGATCCTCGAAGACGTTGGTCAGGTCGCTGGGCCTGATGGCGGTCACCTCGCCGCCGGCGGCCCGCGTGCCGGTCAGCTGGCTGCCCTGCTGAACGATCTTGGTGATCTCGCCGCTGCGGGCGCCCTCGATCAGCTTGCCGTACGAGATCTCGTTCGCCGACGTGGTGTCGCCCATGAACGTCCACAGGACGGCGAGTCCGAAGACGGCCAGGACGACGAGCACGACGCTGTTGCGGACGATGCGACTTGTCAAGGCGGGTCTACCTTCGTGCGGGTGCCAAACTCACCGGCGTGCGCCGGCGTTGGTCCATGTCCCCCGATCGGTGGACGGACGGGGCAAGTATATGTGGCACCGCGCAACCGAACAAACGACCGATCCGGTACCACCGTCCCCCACCCATACGTCAGGGGTGAAGCCCGATCCGGATCCGCCTGTGAGCCACCGATGCGGACCGGCCGCCGCCCAACTCGATCGTCAGGCCACCGCGGCCCCCGGCGACCGCCTCCAGCAGCGCCTCGATGCGCTCCGCCGACGGCGCCGGCTCGCCGATGGCCAGTCGCAGCACCCGCCGTCCGAGCACGACCGGCGGCGGCTCGTGCCAGTCGATCCCTCCTTCACCGTCGAGACGCCGCGCCAGCTCGGCGGCGGCCAGCTCGTCGAGCAGGGCGTCGTCGTCGGCAGCCAGGCCCGCGAAGCGCCCGATGCTGTCCACCGCACCGGCGCGCAGGTCCTCCAGGAGCGGGAGCACCTCGGCTCGCACCCGGTTGCGCAGGAAGGACGGGTCCGCGTTCGACGGGTCTTCGCGGTAGCCGATCTCCGCCTCGTCCAGCGCGGCGCGCAGGGTGGCGCGGCGCTCCGCCAGCAGGGGCCGCACGATGCGACCGCGCCGGGCCGGGATGCCGCGCGCGCCGGCCAGGCCGCCTCCGCGCAGCAGGTTGAGCACGACCGTCTCGGCCGCGTCGTCGGCGGTGTGGGCGGTCGCGATCAGTGCTCCAGCGGGCGCGATCTCCTCGAAATATCGGTAGCGAGCCTCGCGGCCGGCATCCTCGATCGAGCGACCCTCGCCGCGCGCCAGCGCGGCCACGTCGGCGCGGCGGACGTCGACCGGCAGCCCCAGCGCAACGGCCGCATCGGCGGCGAAGCTCGCGTCATCGGCGCTGTCGGGGCGCAGGCCATGGTCGAGGTGGGCGACCTGCAACTGCCAGGTGACCCGGCCGGCCTGGCGCAGACGGGCCGCACCGTGCATGAGTGCCATCGAGTCTGAGCCGCCGGAGACGGCAAGCAGGATGACGGCATCGGCCGGGATGGCGAGCGAATGGGCGCCGCGCGCGACGGCATCGGCCAGGCGGTCGATCGGCTCAGGCATTCAGGTCGAGAGCGGCTTCGGACAGATCATGCAGATACTGCGTGGGAGGTACATCGGGAGGGCATACCTCGATGGCCGTGCGTGGCGGCGCCAAGGTGGTTGGTAGCGGAGGGCGGATTCGAACCACCGACCAAGGGCTTATGAGTCCCCTGCTCTACCTCTGAGCTACTCCGCCA
>JADLBB010000065.1 GCA_020848055.1 Chloroflexota bacterium
CGACCAGCGTGCCACAGTAGCCGAGCGCCACGCCGATGCCGGACAGCCGTCCGCGCGACAGCGGCCGCGCCACGTCGGGCAGGAGGGCGTCGTAGTAGATGAGGGCCGCCTGGTAGGCGAAGTTGGCGAGGGCGAACGCCACCAGGCCGAGCCGGACGTCGACCAGGCCGATGACGGCGGTCGCGAGGACGCACGCCACGGTGAAGAACGCCAGGAATGGCTTGCGCCGCCCCACCCGGTCGCTCATGGCGCCCAGCACCGGCGACACGATGGCGTTGAGCAGGACCGAGATGCTGACCGCCGCGGTGAACCAGAACGTCCCCGGACCTTCGCCGAGGAAGCGAATGGCCCACAGGCTCATCGCGAAACTGACGATCGCGAAGCTGAAGATCGTGTTGGCGAAGTCGTACAGCGCCCACGCCAGCGCCTGCACCGAGCTTCCGGAGCGGGTCAGGCCACCGAGGCCCTTCCACCAGGCGGTTGGCGCCAGGACGGTCATCGGCGCGCTGTCCGGGCGATCGGTGGGCGGGCGGTCACGCGCGGATGATACGGCGCCGATCTGGCGCGTCATGCCCCGATTCGCAGCCGGCGTCGCGAACCGCTACGCTGCACACCGCAATCCCTCCCGCCCTCACCCTGCAGGACGATCTTCGATGCGATCCAGACTCGCCACGGTTGGCGTCGCGGTGGTCGGCGCCATCGCCGTGGCCGCCACGGTGCTGACCTTCCGCCAACGTCCCCACCGACCCACGGCCGCCGCTGGGGCCGTGGCGCCGTCCGACGATGCCGTGCCCGCGCCGCCACCGCGCAGGCGGCCAACGGACCTGGAGCCGCATCCGACCGGCATGTTCGCCGCCCTCGGCCGCTTCGACTACCGATTCCGCAGCGTGATACCGGTGCTGGGGCTGGCGTTGACCCTGGGCCTGGTGGCGTGGGGGGCCACCAGCGGCGGCGAGATGATCCAGGGCGGCTGGGTCATCCATGGCTCGGAGGAACAGCAGGCCGAGGCGCTGCTGGCGGATCGGTTCGGCGCGCAGGCCACGACGATGGTCTTCCTGTTCACCGATCCGGCCGGAGACGCGGCCTCGCCTGAGTTCCAGGCGAAGGTGGCCAACGCCCTTGAGCCGCTGGCCGACGAGCCGTTGGTCAGCGAGATCACGACCTACGCCGATTCGCCCGTGCCCCAACTGCTGAGTCGTGACGGGTCGCGCACCATCGGCATCGTCACGCTGGCCGACAGCGAAGAGAGCGTCATCGACGAGGCCGCGGCGCTGGGCCGGCGGGTGGTCGCGCCCGACGGGGTCGAGGTCCAGGTGACCGGCGTGCCACAGCTGTACCACGAGTTCAACCAGCAGATAGAGCGGGACCTGGTTCGAGCCGAGCTGATCAGCCTGCCCGTGGCGCTGGTCATCCTGCTGGCCGTGTTTGGCACGCTGGTCGGCGCCTCGCTGCCGATCCTCATCGCCATCCTGGCCCTGCCCGCCGGATTCGGGGTCGTCAGCCTGCTGGCCGGCGTGACGGAGATGAGCATCTTCGTCCAGAACCTGGCCAGCATGATCGGGCTCGCGCTGGCCATCGACTACTCGCTGTTCATGGTCAGCCGGTTCCGCGAGGAGCTTCGCCACCACAGCGTGGAGATCGCCGTGGAACGGATGATGGGGAGCGTGGGAAAGGCGGTCGCCATCTCGGGCATCGCGGTGGCCATCGGCCTGTCGTCGCTGACGGTCTTCGAGGCTGCCGCGTTGCGCAGCATGGGGATGGGGGGCATCGTCATCGTGGCGGCCACGCTGCTGTTCGCGCTGACGGTGCTGCCAGCCATCCTCGGCATGCTCGGCCCGCGGGTAAACCGGTTGCAGGTGCCGTTGCCGAAGCCGCTTCGGCTGGCGGAGGACGATCCGGACGTCGCCGAGGCGCGACAGGGCCACGGCGCCTGGGCCTGGATCGCGGCGCGCGTCATGCGACGTCCGCTGGTCATCGGCGTGCCGGTGCTGGCAGTCCTGCTGCTGGTGGGTTCGCCGTTCCTGGGCATCCAACTGTCCACCGGCCAGAACCTGGAGGACCTGCCGGACACGCCGGCCCGCGCCGCCTTCATGATCATCGCCGACGAGTTCCCAGGTGGAGAGTCGGATCCGATCCGCATCGCGTTGACCTGGGAGGACGCCACGCCAGCGACCGATGGGCTGCCGGCCGGCGAGCAGGCGGCGCTGGCGAGGTACGTCGCCGACCTGGCGGGGCTGCCGGACGTGACCGAGGTCGAAAGCGTCCTGGACCCTCCGCCCGGCATGCCGGCCGACCAGTACGCCGCTCTGCTGGCCCTGCCCCGAGACCAGCGGCCGGCCGAGGTGCGCGACGCGCTCGACACGTACCTGGCCGATTGGCTCGGCGGGGACACCACCCGCATCAGTGTGCGCAGCCGGCTGCTGCCCGATTCCGATGCGGGCCGCGCCCTGGTCGACCGGGTTCGGGCGGTCGAGACCCCCGATGGGACCGCCGCGCTCACCGCCGGACTGCCGTCGCGATCACGCGACTTCATGCACAGCTTCTACGACTCAGTGCCGGTGGCGGTCGCGATCGTGATGGGCGTCACCGCCGGCGTCCTGTTCCTCACCTTCGGATCGGTGTTTCTGCCGCTCAAGGCCGTGCTGATGAGCCTGGTCAGCGTGACCGCCTCGTTCGGGGCGCTGGTCTGGATCTTCCAGGACGGCCACCTGTCGGGCCTGTTCGGCGTGGAACCGTCCGGCACCACCGCCGCCTGGCTGCCGGTCATCATGTTCGCCATCCTGTTCGGGCTGTCGATGGACTACGAGGTCCTGCTGCTGTCGCGCATCCGCGAGCGATTCCTGGCCCACGGCGACAACACGCGCGCGGTGCAGGAGGGGATCGGCATCACCGGCGGCATCATCACCGGGGCGGCTCTGATCATGGTGGCCGTGTTCGCCGCCTTCGCCCTGTCAAGCATCATCTTCCTCAAGGCCCTGGGCTTCTCGATGGCACTCGCGGTGCTGGTCGATGCGACGATCGTGCGGGGGATACTCGTCCCGGCCTTCATGCGCGTCATGGGCTCGATCAACTGGTGGGCACCGCCATGGGTCCAGCGCATCGTGGCGAGTCTCGGCCTGTACGAAGGGGGACGGGTCGAGCCAGGCACGGAGCCCGGGGTTGCGCCTGCCTGAGGCGCGCCGGCGCGAGGACCGAGGGTTCCCGGTGCAGTCTGTGCCCCGGGACTGTGACCCGTCACGCGTGTGCCCCGGGGGCACGCATCGGCCAACATGGTCCAATGCCTGCCGATTTTCGACCTCCAGCCTGTCGATCTGGTGCGCACCACGCACATCCACGCCAATCACAGGTCGTCCGAGTCGCCTGCTGGGCCGATGCGTGCCACCCCCGCACATCGGCGGTCATGGACACCCTTCCTGC